>JAFRZS010000266.1 GCA_017442445.1 Clostridia bacterium | reverse complement strand
GGTACTGCCGTTGTTGAACCTGCGGCAAAAAGCGGTTCAATGCTTACTGTCAATCATGCTTTCAGGCAAGGAAAAGAAGTTTTCATCATTCCCGGTAATTTGCTTGACAACGATCAGGCTGTTTTATCTGAGCTTCTGTCAAAAGGAGCAAAAGTTGTCTTTTCGCCAAGTGATTTTACAGCACCTTTTCTTGACAGATATTCTGATGTTATTGATACAAAAAAGCTTGATAACAACATATCAGCTCCTGTCATAAATCCTCTTGATGTCCCCACGAAGAAAACCTTTTTATCAAAGCTTCTTCCCGATAAAAAGAAAGAAGAAACTGTTGTTCGTGAGTCAGAAACAAACCACGACATAAACAGTTTGTCTGCTGAAGAAAAGGCTGTATATGATTTTGTCGCAGACGGAGCAAAGGCTACCGACGAAATCATTGAAGCAACCGATATGACTCTGCCTCAGCTTAGTCCGATATTACTAAGACTTCAGCTTATCGGTGTCATCTCAAAAACTACTGATAATAAATACAAATTAAAATAAATTTTAGGTGGAATAAATCAATGTCAAAATTAGTAATCGTTGAGTCGCCTGCAAAGGCAAAAACAATAAAAAAATACCTGGGAGCCGACTATGAAGTAACGGCATCTATGGGACACGTCCGTGACCTTCCTGCCGCAAAACTCAGCGTTGATATCAAGAATGATTTTGCGCCCAAGTACACCACCATAAAGGGAAAAGAACAGCTTGTTAAAACTCTTAAAAAACAGGTTGAAGAATGTGATTTTGTTTATCTCGCAACCGACCCCGACCGCGAAGGAGAAGCTATTTCATGGCATCTTGCTACCGTATTGAAGCTTGATACAAATGCCTTGAACCGTGTTACTTTCAACGAAATCACAAAAACAGGTGTTAAAAACGGAATGGATAATCCTCGTCAGATAGACATGGATCTTGTCAATGCACAACAGGCTCGTCGCATACTTGACAGACTTGTTGGTTATAAATTGAGTCCGTTTGTATCTCAGAAAATCCGCAGAGGTCTTTCTGCCGGCCGTGTTCAGAGTGTTGCTGTCTGTCTTATCGTTGACAGAGAAGAAGAAATCAACGCTTTCGTTCCCGAAGAATACTGGACACTTGATGCAAAATTCATATCACCTTCAAGAAAAACCTTCAACGCTTCCTTCACAGGTGATGAAACAGGTAATGTTAAAATTACATCAAAGGAACAGTCAGACTACTATCTTGCAAGACTTGAGAATGCGGATTATTCCATAAAAAATATAAAAAAGGGTACTCGTAAGAAAAATCCCGCACCTCCGTTTATTACTTCCACTCTCCAGCAGGATGCTTCGCGTCGTTTAGGCTTCCAGGCTCAAAGGACAATGCGTTGTGCTCAGGAGCTTTACGAAGGTGTCAGTGTTGAAGGCTACGGCACAATGGGTCTTATCACCTACATGAGAACAGACTCTCTGAGAATTTCAGAAGAAGCCCGTGCTGCTGCCAATACTTTCATCAAAGAAAATTACGGTGACAAATATCTTCCCGAAAAACCCCGTTATTATAAATCAAAAGCGAATGCTCAGGACGGTCACGAAGCTATCCGTCCGACCACTCCTTCACTTACTCCCGAGCAGGTCAAAGGTTCACTTACTCCTGATCAGTTCAAGCTTTATGATTTGATTTGGAAGCGTTTTATGGCAAGTCTTATGTCATCATGTATTCATAATACAGTAACGGCTACCATTGAAGGCGGCAAAGCAGAAGACCTTGCAAACGGAAAATACTGCACCTTCTCTGCAAGCGGTTACGAAGTAAAGTTCAACGGTTACACCGTACTTTATGAAGAAATCAGCGACGATAAAGAAAAAGAAACACATCTTCCCGAGCTTAATATCGGTGATAAAGTAAAACTTAAAGAGCTTGTCGGAAATCAGCACTTCACACAACCCCCTGCAAGATATACAGAAGCTTCACTTATCAAAGCTCTTGAAGAAAACGGTGTAGGCCGTCCGAGTACCTATGCTACAATTATTACTACAATCGTTAAGCGCGAATATGTAAAACGCAATTCAAAACAGCTTTGCCCCACAGAGCTTGGCTGTGCAATTACAAATCTTTTAAAAGAAAAATTCCCGAAAATAGTCAGCACAAAATTCACCGCACAGATGGAAACATCTCTTGACGACATTGACAAGGGTGATGTTGACTATATTGAAGTTCTTCACAGCTTCTATGATGATTTTGAAAAGAATCTTCAGAAGGTAAAAGAAGAAATGAAGGATGTAAAAATCAAGCTTGAAGAAGACCAGACCGATATTCCCTGTGAAAAATGCGGTCGCATGATGGTTATTAAAACAGGCCGTTTCGGACGATTCCTTGCTTGTCCCGGATATCCCGAGTGTAAAAACACTAAACCTTTAGTTGCAGAAACCGAAGGTAACTGTCCTGTCTGCGGCAAGAAAATTATTGAGAAGAAATCCAAAAAGGGTTATGTTTTCTACGGTTGCGAAGGTTGGCCCGAATGTAATTTCATGACATGGGATAAACCGACATCGGAAAATTGCCCCAACTGCGGAAAAACATTATTCAAACGCAAAGGCGGACTCACTGTCTGTCTTGATGAAAAATGCGGTTTTGAAAAGAAAACCGAAAGAGCTAAAAAAGGTAAAAAAGATGAGTAAAATCGCAATAATCGGTGCAGGTCTCGCAGGTGTTGAGGCGGCATGGCAGGTTGCCAAAGAATTTGAGGTTGATCTTTATGAGATGAAACCTAAAAAATTCTCTCCCGCCCACTCCTCTGAAAATTTTGCGGAATTAGTCTGTTCAAACTCTTTGAAGGCACTCAGAAAAGGCTCTGCAGCAGGAATGCTAAAAACCGAAATGCAGATGTTTTCGTCCCTGACAGTTGAGTGTGCATTGAAAACTGCAGTCCCCGCAGGCGGTGCATTGGCAGTTGACCGCGACCTCTTTTCCGAGATGGTTACCGAAAAAATAAAATCAAACAAAAATATCAATATAATAAACGAAGAAGTTACAGCTATCCCCGACAATGAGGTTGTGATTATAGCGGCGGGTCCGTTGGCTTCAGACTCCCTTGCTGACAGTATTTCCAAGCTTTGCGGCGGAAATCTCAGCTTCTTTGATGCAGCGGCTCCCATTGTAACCGCTGACAGCATTGATATGACAAGAGCTTTCACCCAATCACGATATGACCGTGGCGGTGAAAGTGATTACATAAACTGTCCTATGAATAAAGAGGAATATGAAGCTTTTTACGAAGCTTTGGTCAATGCAGAAAGTGCAGAGTTGCACTCCTTTGATGTAAGAAAAGATGTATATGAAGGCTGTATGCCTATTGAAGCTATGGCTAAAAGAGGTGCAGACACAATGCGTTTCGGTCCTCTTCGTCCCGTCGGTCTTACTGACCCGAACACAGGTCATCGTCCCTGGGCGGTTTTACAGCTCAGACGAGAAAATAAGGAAGGTACTCTTTTAAACCTTGTCGGATTTCAGACTAACCTGAAATTTTCTGAACAAAAAAGAGTTTTCTCATTGATTCCCGCTTTGAAAAATGCTGAATTTATGCGCTACGGTGTTATGCACAGAAATACTTTTATCAATTCACCGAAGCTTCTGAATAAAGATTTCAGCTTCAGAAAACGACCAGGTCTTTTCTTTGCGGGACAGATCACAGGTGTTGAGGGTTATATGGAATCGGCTTCATCAGGTATTCTTGCAGGTGTAAATGCAGTGAGATACATAAAAGGACAAGCTCCGCTTTTACTCCCTGTTACAACTATGATGGGTGCGCTGTCAGATTATATCAGCGACGAATCCGTTACTGATTTTCAGCCTATGGGTGCAAATTTCGGTATATTACCCCCTCTTGATACAAAAATCAGAGATAAAAAGCTCAGGTACGAAACTCTTGCTCAAAGAGGTCTCGATGAGTTATCAGATATTTTGAAAGGGTGTTGACTATGAAAATAATTGTTGATGCTTTCGGCGGAGATAACGCTCCGCTTGAGATTATTAAAGGTTCTGCTGATGCCGTTAAGGAATACGGTGTTGAAATTCTCCTTGTCGGCTCAGAGAAGATAATCAAAGAAACGGCAAACGAAAACAATATTTCGCTTGATAATATGGAAATTATGGATGTTGAAAAGGTTTTCCTTATGGAATATGATCCTGCAACCATAATCAAACAGAATAACGATACAACTATGGCTATGGGTCTCAAGGCACTCGCTGATAATCAGGGTGACGCTTTTGTAAGTGCCGGTAGTACAGGTGCTTTGGTAGTCGGTGCTACTTTTATAACAAAGCGCATAAAAGGTATCAAAAGAGGTGCTCTTGCAACCTTGATGCCGTCAACAGAAAAACCGATAATGATGCTCGATGTCGGCGCAAATACTGAATGTAAGCCTGAATATCTGCATCAGTTTGCAGTTATGGGTGATATTTATATGAACAAAATTATGGGCTATGACTCACCCAGAGTTGCACTTGCAAATATCGGAACAGAATCAAATAAGGGTACTGATTTACAGCTTGAATCATACAAGCTGATGTCAGAAGCCAAGTATAACTTCACAGGAAATATTGAAGCAAGAGATATCCCCTTCGGTAAGGCTGATGTTATTGTCTGCGACGGCTTTACAGGAAATATGATTCTTAAAATGTACGAGGGTGTTGCTCTTGCTATGGCAAAGAGAGTCAAAGGTCTTTTCAAGAGAAATTTCCTCTCACTTATTGCCGCTTTACTTGTAAAATCAGGCATTGATGATTTCAAGAAGCAAATGGATTATAAAGAATTCGGCGGTGCGCCCATTCTCGGTATTTCCAAGCCTGTTATCAAGGCACACGGCTCATCAGATGCAAAAAGCTTTAAAAATGCTATCAGACAGGCAATCTCTTTTGTTGAAAAAGATGTTATCAACGAAATTATTACTAATATTAAGTAAGGTGAATTAAGATGAATCCGGCTGAACTTGAAAAGAAAATAGGTTACAGCTTTAATAATAAAGAGCTTCTTTTAAATGCTCTCACCCATTCTTCCTACGCAAACGAACATTCCGTTCACGAGATGTGTAACGAAAGACTTGAATTTTTAGGAGACTCCGTTCTCGGATTTATTACAGCTGAGTATTATTACGCATTCTTCTCTCACAGACCTGAGGGTGAACTCACAAAATTAAGAGCTCAGACAGTTTGCGAAAAATCTCTTTTTGCTTTTGCAAAGCAGATAAATCTCGGTTCATTCCTCAGACTCGGCAAAGGCGAAATTGCTACAGGCGGTGCCGATAGACCTTCTATAGTATCTGACGGCTTTGAAGCCTTAATTGCCGCAATTTATCTTGACGGCGGAATGGATGCCGCAAAGGATTTTGTTCTCAGATTTCTCAAAACTGCTTCAAATGTTACGGAAGAAGTCAGAGATTATAAAACGATTTTACAGGAAATTGTTCAGAAGAACCCGGGCGAAGAGCTTACATATGTACATATCGGTGAAAGCGGTCCCGACCACGATAAGCGTTTTGAGGTTGAGGTACATCTCAACAGCAATATAATAGGAAAAGGTATAGGCAGAAGCAAAAAAGCCGCAGAACAGGCTGCAGCTAAAGAAGCTTTAAGCCTGATGGGATTATGAAGCATATAAATGTAGCAATTTTTGTTCCGCACTGTGGTTGTCCTAATCAATGCACATTCTGTAATCAACGGGCAATTTCAGGTACCACTACACCGACAACGGCTGAAGATGTAATCAAGGCTGTCGAAATTGCACTTGAAAAGGCTGATAAAAACAGTTCGGAAATTGCTTTTTTCGGCGGTAGCTTTACAGCGATTGACAGAGATTATATGATATCCTTATTGGATACAGCTTACCCTTATGTAAAAAACGGTCATTTCAAAGGTATCAGGATATCCACCCGACCCGATTGTATAAATGAGGAAATTCTTTCAATCTTAAAAGCTTACGGCGTCACATCAATTGAGCTTGGCGCCCAGAGTATGAACGATAATATACTTATCCATAACAAACGCGGTCATACGGCAGATGATGTTATCAAGGCTTCAAAGCTTATAACTTCATACGGTTTTGAATTAGGTCTTCAGATGATGACGGGAATGTATATGTCAACTTGCGAAGATGATTTAATGACCGCAAAAAAACTGATTGACTTAAATCCCAAAACCGTCAGAATCTATCCGACAGTTGTTTTGAAGGGTACCGAGTTGGAAAGCTTGTTTAATGATAATAAGTATTCCCCACCCACATTGGACGAGTCAGTTATTCTTTGTGCAAAGCTTCTTAAGATGTTTCATGACAACAATATCAAAGTAATCCGTCTCGGTCTTCATTCAGGCGGCGGCGTTGATGAAAATTTCGTTGCGGGAGTTTTCCACCCTGCCTTCAGAGAGCTTTGTGAAAGCAGGATTTATCTTGATATCACAAAATCAAAATTAAAAGAAAAAGGAAAGTACGATATATTCGTCAATCCTTCCGAGTTATCAAAAATGATAGGTCAGAAAAAAAGCAATATCAGTTATCTTCTGTCAGAAGGCTTTGATGTCAGAGTCAAAGCAGACGACAGTTTACCTATATATAAGATAAGGTGTGTAAACAATGATTCTTAAATCACTTGAAATGCAGGGCTTCAAGTCGTTCCCCGATAAGACAGTCCTGGAATTTAACAAGGGTATAACCTGCGTAGTCGGCCCTAACGGAAGCGGAAAAAGTAATATTTCCGATGCTGTCCGTTGGGTTCTCGGTGAGCAATCTACCAAGAACCTCAGAGGTTCAAAAATGGAAGATGTCATCTTCGGCGGTACAAATATCCGCCGTGCTCTCGGCTTTGCTGAGGTATCTTTAAAGCTTGACAACTCTGACAGAACCTTGAATTGTGACAGCGACACGGTTAAAATCACCCGACGCTACTACCGTTCAGGCGAAAGTGAATATCTTATAAATGATGAAAACGTACGTCTTCGCGACGTCAATGAGTTATTTATGGATACAGGTCTCGGCCGTGACGGCTATTCAATGGTCAGTCAGGGTAAAATTGCCGATCTCGTTTCACAGAAATCTTCAAACAGACGTGATATGCTTGAAGAGGCAGCCCGTATCTCGCATTACAGATACAGACGTTCAGATGCAACAAAAAAACTTAATCAGGCTGAAGAAAACATGGTCAGACTCCGTGACATTCTTGCAGAGCTTGAAGGCCGTGTCGGACCGCTTAAAACACAGAGCGAAAAAGCTCAGAAATTCCTGGTTTACGCCGAGGAAAAGAAAGAACTTGAAATCGGTATCTGGATAAATAATATTGACAAAGCCAAGGAAAATCTTGTCCGTCAGGAAGAAAAGATAAAACTTGCAACGCTTCAGTATCAGGAAACTCAGGAAGCACTTGACAGAATTGCCGCCGATATTGAGCGTTACATTACAGAAAGTCAGGAAATTACCGTTGAAATTGATAACATCAGACGCAACTCTTCTGCTGTTGAAGAAGAAGCTATTCGTCTTGATGCTGAGATTTCCGTTCATAAAAATACAATTCAGCACAACCTTGAAACTATAGAGCGCTTCAAATCTGATATGCAATCTGCAACTGACGATGAACAACACATCAACAAGCAGATTGAAGATACAGAAGCCGAAATTGAAGCACTCAGGCAGAAATCTGCAGAAAAATACGCTCTCCTCTCCTCTACCGCTAAAGCTATGGAGGATTTCAAAGAGGAATCTGCTATGTTGATAGAAGAATCCTCAAGACTTTCCGAGGAGCTTACAAAGCTCACAATGGCTCTTGCTGACAGCAGAGTTGAGGTTTCAACTGCTACATCATCAATAGAAGAAATCGTAAACAGAATTTCGGCGATTGATGAAATTATTGCTTCTCGTGATGATATTATTTCAAAACTCAGCGAGAATGTCGCTAACTGCAAAAAAGACCTTGAACATAAATACGAACAGAAAAAAGAACTCGAAAATGCTATTTCAGGTTATGCTTTGCGTGTAAAATCTCGTTATGACAAAGTTGAAGCATTAAAAAATGAAATAGATGCAGACGAGCTTGAAATACACAGAGTCAATTCAAGAATCAAAATCCTTGATGACCTTGAGAAAAACATGGAAGGTTATTCAGGAAGTGTTAAGGCAGTTATGCGCGAGAAAAAGAGAGGTACATTAAGAGGTATCCATGCTCCCCTTTCTCAGATTATCAATGTTGATGATAAATACGCATTGGCTATAGAAACAGCTTTAGGTTCTGCGTTACAGTTTATCATTACCGACACTGAAAACGATGCAAAACGAGCTATCAATTTCCTTAAAGAAAACAAGGGCGGACGAGCAACCTTCTTACCTATCGCCGCAATCAAAGGTAAATATCTTAAAGAAGATAATCTTGATGATTGCTTCGGTTTTGTAAGTATAGCATCAGACCTTATCAATTGTGATGAAAAATATTCTGAAATCATCTTGTCACAGCTTGGCAAAATCGTTGTCTGTGAGGATATGGATACAGCTATCGCCATGGCAAAAAGATATTCCTACCGTTTCAAGATTGTTACTCTTGACGGTCAGGTTATTCATGCCGGCGGTTCAATGACAGGTGGTTCAAAATCTCAGAACTCAGGTATTCTTACCCGTTCAATTGAAATTGAAAACCTTCTTGCTAAATCCAAGAAGCTCCAGAAAAGATACAACGAAAACAGCGAAAGACATACTGAATTATCTCAGGAATTGTCCGCTGCACAGGCTGAGCTTGACGGTGCAACTGCAGAGCTTACTCAGTTACAGGAGCAGATTATCCGCCGTGAAGGTGATTTACAGTTAGTTTCAGGTCAGCTTGATACTGCAAACGAAGCTGTCAATGAACTCAACGAAGAAAAACGACTTGCTTCAGAGCGTATTCAGGCACTTGAAGAGACCTGCAAAAACGCTCAGGAAAAAGTCAACAGACTTACAAATGAGAAAAACGAGCTTCAGAAAAAGATTGACGATCTGACCGCAGGACGCGAAGAAATGAGTCAGAAAAAAGAAGCTATTTTAGAAAGTGAGTCTAAGCTCAATATTGAAATTACTTCAATTCAGAAGGATATTGAGGCTAAACAGGAAATTATCGCTTCTCTTAAAAATCGCCTTGAAACTCAAGGCAGCAGACTTGATATTCTCAATTCTGAAATTGAAGCAATTCTTGAAAAGAACAGACAGATTGAAGCAACAATCCTTGAAATACAGAACAAAGCTCATGCGCTCCGTCTTAAAAATGAGGAAGCCGCAAACAAAGTAAACGAGCTTATTTCAAAGAGAAACGATATTGATGCAAAAGCATCGGGACTTCGTGCAGAGGAAAGATCAAAGGCTCTTGACCGTGAAAAATTAAGCGGTGAACTTGCAAGACTTGAAGAACGCAAGGAAACAATGGAAAAAGAGCTTGATACTACAATCAATAAACTCTTTGACGAATATCAGCTTACCCGCAGAGAAGCAGACGAGCTTGGTATTGTTATTGAGGACTATGCTGCAGCAAGAGCCCGTCTTAATGAGCTTAAAGCAAAAATCCGCGCTCTTGGAAGTGTTAATGTCGGCGCTATTGAAGAATACAAGGAAGTCAGTGAGAGATATGAATTCCTTTCAGGACAACTTGCTGACATTGAAAAATCAAGAGCTGAGCTTGATAAGATTATCGCTGAGCTTACTCATAAGATGGTTGAACAGTTCAGAGAACAGTTTGCAAAAATCAGCAAGTATTTCGGTGAAACCTTCGTTGAACTCTTTAACGGCGGTAAGGCTGAATTAAGACTTGAAAATCCCCTTGATGTTCTTGAATCTCCCATTGAAATCAAGGTTCAGCCCCCCGGAAAGAATGTTCAGAATATTGACCTTCTTTCAGGTGGTGAAAAGGGTCTTGCAGCTATCGCTTTACTTTTTGCGGTGCTCAAGGTTACTCCTGCTCCCTTCTGTATCTTTGACGAGGTTGAGGCTGCACTTGACGATGTTAACGTTACAAGATACGCTCAGTATGTCCGTAACATGACAAAGGATACACAGTTCATTCTCATCAGCCACCGCCGCGGTACTATGGAAGAAGCAGACGTACTCTACGGTGTTACAATGCAGGAAAAGGGTGTTTCAAAATTGCTTGAACTCAAAACTGCAGAAATGGCACGAAAGCTGGGATTGTCATGAGGTTATATTACGACTTACATATTCATTCCTGTCTTTCACCGTGCGGTGATGATGATATGACTCCGAATAATATTGTCGGCATGGCAAAGCTTTGCGGGTATGACATCATCGCACTTACTGACCACAATACCTGTAAAAACTGCCCTGCTATAGTTGAGGTCGGCAAAAATAACGGTCTGACCGTAGTGCCCGGAATGGAATTGTGTACATCGGAAGAAATACACGTTGTTTGTCTTTTCCCTACTGTTGACGAAGCTATGAAATTCTCCGACTATGTAGAAAAAAACTCACCTCCGATTCAAAACCGACCTGAAATTTTCGGCAATCAGTTTATTATGGACAGTGAGGATAATGTTATCGGTCAGGTTGATAACTTGCTGACTCTTGCTTCGTTTATCAGCATTGATGACGTTTATGAAGTTGTTACAAGCTTCGGAGGTGTTTGCTACCCCGCTCACCTTAACAGAGAGTCATACAGCATCATTTCAGTTCTCGGTGAATTTACAAATGATAACGAATATCCTGCCGCAGAATTCAGTGACCTGACTCAGTTGGAATTATATAAAGAGCGCTATCCTGCATTAAAGGAAAAAGAAATAATTACAAGCTCAGATGCTCATTATCTTGAAAACATGAGGGATGCTCAGTTTCAGATTGACTTGACTGAAAACTCCGCTCAGGCATTGATAGAATATTTCAGGAGGAAAATATGATGGAAAATAAATCAGCTAAGGTTTTAAAAGCACGTGAATATTTTTTAGAAGGCTATAACTGTGCGCAATCAGTTTTTGCGGCGTTTCACGAAGATATCGGCATGGACGAAGAAACAGCACTTAAAGCTTCTTGCGGACTCGGTGGCGGTATCGGAAGACTTCGTGAGGTCTGCGGTGCTGTCTGCGGTGCGGCTATGCTTTGCGGATTTACGGAAGATGCAACCAATAAAACCGATGTATATAAAAAGGTTCAGGATATCGCGGAAGAATTTAAAAAGCAGAGTGACACATATATCTGCCGTGAGCTTCTTGAACTCAAAAAAGGCGCACCTACACCCCACACTCCCGACGAAAGAACTGCGGAATATTATAAATCCCGCCCTTGCCTTAAATTAGTTGAAGATGTCACGGAAATAGTTGAAAACATGCTTTTTACAAAATGATTCTCAGGCGCCAGAATTGGTGCCTGATTTTTTAGAGGTATTGTATGATTATTTTAATTACAGGTGCATCGCATACGGGAAAAACCGCACTTGCACAAAAATTGCTTGAAAAATATAAATATCCTTATCTTTCAATTGACCACTTGAAAATGGGTTTGATTCGGAGCCGTAATACAAACCTTACTCCTTTGAGTGATGACGGCGAACTGACATCATACCTTTGGCCGATTGTGTGCGAAATGATAAAAACAGCCATTGAAAACGAACAGAACTTAATTGTTGAAGGCTGTTATATACCGTTTGATTGGAAAAAGGATTTTGAAAAAGAATATCTTGACAAGATAAAATACTACTGCCTGATTATGAGCGAGGATTATATAAGAACACACTTTGAGGACATAAAAAAATACGCAGACATCATTGAAAAAAGACTTCATGATGACTGCGATATTGAAGAAATTATATCAGACAATCATAACAATTTACAACTTGCAAAAAAGCATAAACTTGATTATATTCTGATTGACGGTAAATATGAAATTGAACTATAAACCTCTCTATTTCATCAACAGATATCAAGGTGGATATATCAGAAAACTCTGATATATCCACCTTCTTTTTAGTTAAGACAGGAGCGACTTGTCTTAATTATTCATTTAATACCACAGCCAGCCCCAAAGGAGAATCCAGATTATCCACTGCCACCAATTAAGCTTTACTTCAACCTGGCAGGTGTCCTTGACTTCGTTTCCGAATTCATCTGTAACAGTTACGGTAATTGTCGCCGTACCTTTGTCCTTTGTTGTGATATTTCCGTTTTGGTCGATCGTCACAACATCATTATCTGACGATGTGTATGTTACTGTATAATCTACATCACCCTTCATCTCTACTTTGGGTATCAGCTTATAGGGTTCTTTATATTTTACAACAAAATCATCTATGGTTACATTAATTACATTTTCACCGGTACTATTGAAATGTATGGTTGCATTTAATAAATATTCGTTTCCGCCCTCAATTTTAATGGCTTCCCATTGATCTTCAGTACCGAAATAATACACATCTGTAAGGCTGTCGCAATCACTAAACGCAAACTCACCTATGCTTGTGACGGAAACAGGGATCGTTACACTTGTAAGGTTGTTGCACCAACCAAACGCTTTATCGCCTATGCTTGTGACGGAATCAGGGATTGTTACGCTTGTAAGACTGTCTCAATCTCCAAACGCATACTTACCTATGCTTGTAACAGAATTGCCGATTGTCACGCTTGTAAGGAGGTCGCACCAGGCAAACGCATAATTTCCTATGCTTGTGACAGAATCAGGGATTACATACGTTGTTCTTGTGTTACCGCCGGGATATTGAATTAAAGTTGTTTTATCTTTATTGAACAATACTCCATATTCATCATTCAAATAATATTTATTATTTGTATCTACAGTAATTTTTGTAAGGCTACCGCAATAAGAAAACACACGATTCCCTATGCTTGTGACTGAATCAGGAATTGTTACGCTTGTAAGGTTGGTACAATATCTAAACGCATCATCTCCTATGCTTGTGACTGAATCAGGAATTGTTACGCTTGTAAGGCTTTTGCAATATTTAAACGCAGAGTTTCCTATGCTTGTGACGGAATCAGGGATTGTTACACTTTTAAGACTCTCGCACCCATCAAACGCATAATCGCCTATGCTTGTGACAGAATCAGGGATTGTTATGTTTTTAACTCTGATGCAATAATAAAACGCCAAATCTCCTATGCTTGTGACGGAATCTCCGATATTAATCGATTTAATGGAAAAAACACGCAGACTCCATGGCACAGATGTATAAGATGACCAATTCGTCATCTCACCTGTACCTGTAATTTTCAATGCACCTGTAATCGGATTAAATGACCAGGAAAGATTTTCACCACAGGTACCGGAGTAGTATGATGCTGCAGAGGCTTCAATTTTGAATAAATCAGAAAGCCACGGGATTTCAATACCAACAAAACCGCTTACTGGTGCAACGGTTATTATCATAACCACGCACAATAAAGATGCTAAGATTTTTGTAAGTTTTCTTTTCATAATCATACATCGCCTTTCAACTGTCATTTTTTACTTCTTTACTTATTACACGAAAAAAACGCAAAAAACTCACACATAAATTTAATTTTTTTAACAAACGAGAAAAAATTTGCAATTTAGTCAGAAAAATAGCAAAAAACACACCCGAAGGTGTGTTTTTATAGTCAATTATCTCTTGCCTTTGTTTCTGATGATTTCGTCAAGTACATCATAGAAGCGGTCGTCGTCAACACCGTACTTTTTCTTTGAGGGAGAAACTTCTGTTTTTTCTTCTGCTACAGGAGCTTCTTCCTTGGGTTCTTCTTTTACTTCTTCAGCAGGAGCTTCTTCTGCTACCGGTGCAGGAGCTGCTTTTTCT
>JAFRZS010000265.1 GCA_017442445.1 Clostridia bacterium | reverse complement strand
GCAGGTGAGTTTAAGAATATTTACAGCAGTGAAGTAGCTGAAATCAGCGGTACTCATGATTTATATTTCGTATTCTCCGATAAGAACATCTCGTTCAGAGGATGGACATTTGCTGAACCATCAGGAGATGAGCCTACAAGTGAGCCGACAGAAGATACAACAGATGAACCGCATATCGTTAAGGGTGATGTAAACGCAGATGATGTATTTGACGTTGCCGACGTTGTAATGATGCAGAACTACCTTATTAATAGTAGTAAACTTGTGAATGCTGATGTAGGAGACCTTTCAGGTGACAATGTACTGGACGTATTTGATGTGATTCTTATGAGACGCCAGTTGAGTTAATGAATGTTTTTCCATAAATTAATTTCCCTTTACACAAAAATAAGTCGTGCTTTTTGTAAAGCATGACTTATTTTTTACTGAATTGTAACAAAAATGATATTTAAAAGTAATAAATATGCTGAAAATTAAAAAATATTCAGAAAAAATATTGCAAACCAAGGGTGAATATGGTATAATAGCAAGGAAACATAAATTTCTGAAATCCCGAATTTACGCGGTTTCAGAGATGGTTTCTCCGTTATCAGGTTGTATAAATATACATTTGTTTCAGCGCACAAGCTTTAAGAAAAGTATAGTTATTCCTGATTGCACATTGCTCTGAAAGGAAACAATTGTGAGAATTTTTTGACTATATTTACATATTTGGTGAATATAGACTAAAAACACATGAAAATAATACTGATTTATATTTCAAAATGATGTAATTTTGTACTATTATGCACAAAAAAGTGGTATAAATATGTTATTTTAAATATATTTTCTGTGATTTTTTTTTCAAAAACGTCGTTATTAACAATTGCAATTTCAAAAACAATGTGTTATAATGTAGGAAAGTAATACTGAAATATTTGGGTGTATTCATAAATCAGTATTTGAATTTAATAGATGATCTTGGGGCCTGTAAGAGAAGATTGTTTATAAACGAGAATATTTACAGTATCACTTAATTTTATTTTTTATTATTCATAGGAGGTAATTTGTCATGGCGAATTGCAAACGCAAAAGAACTATAGCTGCCATCATGGCTCTTGCTATCGTAGCAGGTGCAGCACCGGCAAAACCGATTAGCGATTTAATTATGCCAGAATTAAGTGTTAGTGCAGCTGAGGCATCTTCAAGTGTATCATGGAACGGATTTAATGTAGCAGCAGGCGGTAAGCTTACTGCAAAGTTCCACGTTAATGTTCCAGATGGTTTTGCATATGCTAATACAGCTTATGCAAAAATTACATGTAAGGATGTAACTGTAGAACAGACATTCAAAAAAATTGAAACAAAGAATGGTGTTAAGACATTCTCAATCGATCTTGCTGCAAAGCAGATGACTGATGATATTACATGTGAAATTTATGCTAATTCAACAGAAAAGACACCACTTTTAAAGACAACTCAGACAGTTAAGGGCTATGCAGAGTTCCAGCTCGCACAGTCAGCAACAACTGCTGCTGAAGCTAAGGTTTATAAGGCAATGCTTAACTATGGTGGTTATGCTCAGATTGCTTTAGACTACAATAAAACTAAGCTTGCTAATGCTGATTTATCAGCAGCTGACAAGTCACTTGCTTCTGTAACAGCTGATAAGATTGGTGCAGAATACAAGAATGTTGATGTATTAAAGTGTGAAGCTCTTGGTTCATTCTATGCTATCAATGCTACACTTGAATCAGAAACAGAACTCAACGTATACTTCAAGCCTGCAACAGGTGTTGCTTTCAATTCAGTGAAATTTGCTTGCACAGATGGTGGTAAGGATTATGAAGTAAAGGCTGAAGAAATTACTGAAGGTACTTATAAGGGTCTCTTCAAGATGAAGATTACTGGTATTGCTGCTAAGGCAATCGGTAAGGATCTCATCATTTCTGTTCAGGATAGTACTGTACCAACTAACGTTGCTTCATACAAGTGCTCAGTAAATACATTTATCAGATCAACACTCATTAACGGTAAGGAAGCTGATAAGAATGCTGCTGCAGCTCTTTATCTCTACAACCAGGCAGCTGTAGATTTCTTTGATGCAGAACGTACAGTTGACATTGCAATTCAGGGTCCTGCTTACTACATCAACGAATACAAGGATAAGAACAATGCAGTTGTTGGTACAACAAAGGCATTCCTTGAAACAGTTGGCGAAGATGAAGAAGGCAACTCAATTGAAAAGTACCTCATCACAGTTCCGGCAAATATTGCTGATACTTATGGTGTAGGCAGACTTAACATTACATATGTAAACAACAACAAGACTGTAACAGTTGACAGCAAGAAGTGTGTAGTTAACTATGATGATTTATCACAGACAACAGTAATCGCTGTTGAAAAGGATGCTCTTCCAGTTGATGCAGAAATCGTTGTTACTGTAACAGTTTCAGAAAAGATTGATTTCACATTCACAAATCCAGATAAGCACTTATCACTTACAAATGAGAATGCATTCAAGGCTGAAGAATTTGTAACAGTACTTGAAGCAGAAGAAGGTTATGCGCTTCCAGCTTCAATTACAGTTAAAGAAAATGGTACTATTAAGGACGCTAACAAGTATTACACATATGACTCAGTAACTGGTGAAATTGTAGTTTTTGGTCCACTTGACGACCTTACAATTGTAGCAAATGCAGTTGATAGCAATCAGGTTTCATCACTCCTCACAAACTTAACATCAGATGTTACATTCCCTGTAACTGTTGGTGACGGTTTCTCAACAACACTCAGCGTAACTGATTCATCTAAGTACAAGGTTCCAAAGAAGGTAACTCTTTACGGTGAAGAAGATCTTGTAGAATACTACATGGAAGCTGAATACGATGAAACATCTAAGAAGTATGTAGACACATATTATGTGTGGGATCCATCTGCTAATGATAACAAGGGCGGCTGGGAAAAGGTT
The DNA here is from genome assembly GCA_017442445.1 of Clostridia bacterium. GTDB lineage: Bacteria > Bacillota > Clostridia > Oscillospirales > Acutalibacteraceae > RGIG2945. Next base: position 727 of record JAFRZS010000265.1, on the reverse strand, counting down.
GAAGATTCAAATGCCAATGACGATAAGACAGTACGTCAGGAAATTACTGAAGCTAATGCTACACCAGCAAAACCATACTACATCAACAACATCAAGGCTGATGGCACAGCTAAGCTTGAAGTATTCAATATTGACACAGACGTTGTTCTCGTTGCAAATGCAATTGAATACTATGGCGTAACTGTTAACACAACAAGTGTTGCTTGCAGTAGCTCACAGATCTCATATGTATGGGATACAAAAAATAATAAGGTTACAACAAGTCTCAAGACAGTTGACCCATCTGAAACAGTTGATAAGGGCACAAAGTATGAAACACTCTACTTTGCTCTCAACACAACTGATAAGGACTTAATTCTCCCAACATCAATCGTTGTTAAGATGAATGGTAAGGTGCTTGAAGAAGGTGCTGGTAAGGATTATGTATGGGATGCTGATGCAATTAGTGCAAGCACAGGCACACCTACTGCACAGGCTCCGGGTAACCCTGCACAGGGTACATTGACATTCCTTAAGGAAGCTAATGGTGCAATTGAAGTAACAGTTGCTGCAACAGAACAGTGCACAGTTACAACTAAGGCTGTTTACGGTGTAACATTCAGCAACACAATAGGTACATATAGTACTGGTGACTTCACAACAGTTATTAAGCCTAACTCAGGTTATGTATTACCAGACACAATTAAGGTAACACTTAATGATAAGGCTCTCACAGCTGGTGTTGATT
>JAFRZS010000264.1 GCA_017442445.1 Clostridia bacterium | reverse complement strand
GACGAAGCGTTTTTGACACTTAACGAATATCTCGTTTCCTCAAAAAACAGTGACATAAAATTGAGCGAAATGATTATAAGGCTTTATGATATCGCACAATCACATCCGTTTCCGGAAAAATATCTTCAGTCGCTCTTAGACAGTTATACATCAGGAGAAGATTTCAAAACAGAGATTTTATCATATGTAAAAAGCACCTTGGAATATTGTCTTTCAAGGACGCAGACAGCTATTGAAATAGCGGAAAAAGAGCCTGAACTCAATGATAAGTATCTTCCGACACTTCTTAAAGACAGACAGTGCTTTGAGTTTGCAGTCAATGATTTTGATTTAAATGATTGGGATAAATCAGCTCAGATTGCAAAAGGTATTTCTTTCGGTAGCCTTAAATCAACAACAAGAGGCTATGATTCTGCGGCAAAACAACAGGTCACAATGATAAGAAACGAAAACAAAGACCTGATTAAAAAAATGCCGGAATGTTTTTTTGGTGACGAAGCATCGTGCGACGAGGATATAAAAATAACAAGACCTGTTATTGAAGCACTTATAGACGCCGTAAATCTATTTACGGAGAGAATAGATGAAGTAAAAAGAAACACAAATAAATATTATTTTTCGGATTTATTGCATCTTGCAATAGCATTGTTAACGGACGGAGAAAATAAAACACAACTTGCAAAAGATATTTCATCTACTTTAAAAGAAATTATGATAGATGAGTATCAGGATACAAACCGTGCTCAGGATATGTTGTTTTCTGCAATTTCAAACAACGAAAGCAATCTGTTCATGGTAGGTGATGTAAAGCAGAGCATCTACCGTTTCCGTCAGGCGATGCCTGAAATTTTTCTTGAGCGAAGAAACTCGATGGAAAAATTCACGGGCGAAAATTATCCTGCAAAGATTTTTCTTGACCGAAATTTCAGAAGCCGCAAGGGTGTAATTGATTCTATAAATTTCATTTTCAGACAGGTTATGTCTGACAGTGTGGGTGAAGTTGATTATAACGACGACGAAAGCCTTGTGTATGCTGCATCATACGATGAAAAAGAAGGTGCAGACACAGAGATTCTTGTAATTCAGGATTTAAGAGAAAACGAAGATGACAAAGCAATTGATGTTGAAGGCAGAGTAATTGCCGATAAAATTCATGATATAGTCGGAAAACTTCAGATAAATGACGGCGATACAAAGAGATTTGCGGGTTACGGAGATATCTGTATCCTGATGCGAAGCGTAACAGATAAAGGTGACAGGATTGCACGGATTTTAGCAGAGGAAGGAATACCTGCTTATTCTGAAAAATCAAACAGCCTGTTTGAGGCGTTTGAAGTGAATGTGTTTTTCTCTTTGCTTGAGATTATAGATAATCCCATACAGGATATACCCTTAACTTCTGTTATGCTTTCACCGATGTTCGGATTTACAACAGATGACTTATCAAGAATAAGAATTAAAGACAGAAGAATTCCGCTTTATTCGTGTGTACTTCAGAGTGATGATGAAAAGTGTAAGGACTTCCTCAGAAAAATCGGGCATTTCAGAAATCTTTCCGTAACTTTGGGTATTGATGCATTTTTGAGAAGGTTGCTTGACGAAACAGCATATCTCACAATGCTTATGTCAATGAAGAACGGTGAAAGCAGAGTAGCCAATATCAGAAGCATACAGGCGTTGGCAAAATCTTTTGAACAGACATCTGAAGGCGGATTTAACTCATTTGTCAGATATCTTGAAAAAATAAGAGATCAGGCAGACGGCTCAGATAAAACACCCGTCAAGGAGCTTAAAAATGCTGTCAGAATAATGACAATACATAAAAGCAAGGGACTTGAATTTCCTGTATGTATTCTTGCAAACTGCAGTAAGAGCTTCAATACAAGCTCGGCAAAGGACAATGTTCTTATACACTCAAAGCTTGGCATCGGTACCGTTGCAAGAGATACACGAAGACTTTTGCAGTATGAAACCGTATCGCATAAAGCAGTCAGCCTTGCAATAAGAAAGACCGATGTGAGCGAGGAAATGCGACTTTTGTATGTTGCCTTGACAAGAGCAAAAGAAAAGCTTATTTGCACAATGACTTATTCAAATCCTGAAAAGAAGCTTGTAGAATTTGCAACCAAGGTCGGCAAAAAACAAAAAATACACGAGTATGCAGTTGAAAAGGAATCTTCATTTTCTTCATGGATTCTGATGTCTGCGTTAAGACATCCTGATACAAGAAAACTCCGTGAAAATCTGATGATAGATTTAAAAGAACTACCGTGTGAGTCAAAGCTTTCTATGGAAATAATTTATCCTGATTATGAAGAAAGCACAGAAAACATTGAGGAAGGAAAAAATGAAAAGCCTGATTTTAATCTTGTAGAAAAAATAAGAGAAGCGGCTGAATATGTATATCCTTATTCTGTACTTTCAGAGGTACTTGCAAAGATTTCAGCATCTGAATTATCAAACGAATATAATTACAGGGATTTCTTTGCTTCATCAAAACCCAAGTTTTTAAATGACGGAAAGCTTACAGGTGCCGAGAGAGGTACTGCTTTACATACATTTATGCAGTATGCCGATTATGAGAAGGCAAAAACAAATCCTGAAGAACAAGGCGACCTGATGGTCGAAGACGGTCTGTTAACCGCACAACAGCTTGAGGCGGTTGATTTTGACAGGGTCAGAAATTTCTTTGAATCACCACTCGGAAAAAGACTTTCTGCATCAGAAAAGGTGTACAGAGAAAAGAGATTTATCATAAACCTTCCGATAGCTGATGTTTACGGTGAAATTCCCGATAGTGCAAAGGATGAAAAAATACTTGTTCAGGGAGTCATTGACTGTGCTTTTGAAGAAAACGGAGAAATTGTTCTTCTTGACTATAAGACGGACAGGGTGAAGACTGAGGAAGAATTAGTATCAAGATACAAAGAACAGCTCAGAATGTATAAGTTGGCACTTGAAACAGTAATAGGCAAAAAGGTATCACAGGTATATCTCTATTCATTCTCACTTGACAGAGAAATCGAAATAAAGTAATAAAATAAAAAAATCACGCATACAATTAAACAGTCCTTTTAGGAGTTGATTGTATGCATGATATTACAACTGAACGAGCAATATGTCTTGGCGAATACATAGTGGAAACAGGTGCAACCGTAAGGGCGGCTGCGCAGGAATTTGATATTTCAAAATCAACCGTACACATGGATGTATCAAAGCGGTTGCGAAGGCTTAACCCTTCGTTATATAAGGAAGTACGAAAAGTTCTTGATATCAATAAGGCGCAAAGACATATTCGCGGCGGAATGGCGACAAAAGCGAAATACCAATTAAAAAACGAGCAGTAAAAAACCAAATTTTTTGCAGCTCAGTTTTAAGGGGGTTCTGTAGGCTTTTACACCTGCAGAACCCCCTTATTCTATGCGATTTTATACGGTCTTCGCTTTTTTACATCCCCATATTTATTTCAAGAAACACTGAACGATTATTTCTTCTGCTTCTTCTTCGGTCATTCCGAAGGTCTGAAGCTTGATAAGCTGGTCATTGTTGACTCTGCCGATTGCCGCTTCGTGAACGATTTGTGCAAATTCGTTATTAGCCGCAATTTCGGGGATAGAACGAACCTTTGCATTATCCATGATAATAGAGTCACACTGAACGTGTGCTCTGCAGGGAGCGTTACCGACGGCTCTCGGATAGAAAACCTGAACGGACTCATCCTTTGCAACTGAACGCGAAATAATCTGTGCCGATGAATCGTCGCCGTCAAGATTGATTTCAACATTTGAACGCGCAGACTGTTTTCCGTGTGTCATAAGACGCTCTGTGATAACAAGCTTTGCGCCTGATTTAAGGTGAGCCTTCATTTCTCTGAGAGTTGAATCAACGCCCTTAATCTGAACAGATTCCATTTCGCAGAAGGAATTTTCATCCATATAAATCTCAGTCGTCGGATTGAGAACACGGTCGCCTGTACCTTCGCCTTCGCCGTAGTGTTTTTCAACATACTTGATTTTAGAATTTTTACCTATGTGGAAGCGGTGAATACCGTCGTGCTGAGATTTTTCATCACCCGCATTGTGAATACCGCATCCTGCAACTATCAGAACATCAGCATTGTCACCAATATAAAAATCATTGTAAACCAAGTCATTTATTCCGCTTTCACTTATAATGACAGGAATGTGGACACTTTCATTTTTTGTGCCGGGCGCAACGGTGATATCAATACCGGGCTTGTCCTCTTTTGTGGTGATTTCAATGTTAGCGGTACTGCGTCTTGAATGACCTTCGCCGTTTTTTCTGATATTGTAGGCACCTGCAGGAATCTCGTGAAGATCTGATATCGCTTGAAGTAATGAGCTGTCAGTTTTATTCATCTCAGGCACCTCCTCTGAAATCGCAACCGGGATCAAATTCGCCCATAAGCTGAGGGAAGATTTCTTCCTTAGTACCCTGAGAACGTATTTTTCCGTCAGCAACAACTACAAGCTTGTCTGCAAGTTGCATTATTCTTTCCTGATGGGAGATTATTATAACACTGTTAGCAGTATTTCTGATTGATGTTTTAAAGCTTTCAATGAGCATCGCAAAACTCCAGAGGTCAATACCTGCTTCGGGTTCATCATAGATTGAAAGCTTGAGATTTCTTGCCATCAGTGTGGCAATCTCAACCCTCTTGACCTCACCGCCCGAAAGGGAGGAGTCAACATCGCGGTTGAGATAATTCTTTGAACAAAGACCTACATTTGTAAGATATGCACAGCACTCGTCAACAGGTAATTCGTTGCCGTGTGCAAGGCTTAAAAGCTGTCTTACTGTAAGACCTTTGAAGCGGGGAGGCTGCTGGAAAGCATAACCTATACCGAGCTTTGCGCGTTCAGATACGGACATATCCGTAATATCTGTACCGTCAAATATTATTGAACCTGATGTGGGTTTTTCAATACCCATAATTATTTTTGCAAGAGTTGATTTTCCGCCGCCGTTGGGGCCGGTAATTACGGTAAAAGTTTTATCGGGAATTTCCAGAGAAATTCCGTTTAAAATTCCGAGAGTACCCTTTGCTGTGTCGTCAACGGAAAAACAAATATTTCTGAGTTCGAGCATAAAGTCTCCTTGGTGATTATTTTACATTAACTTTGTTTTTGATAAGATAAGATGTTACAAAGTAAAGAACAACTGAGAAGAGAATTGTGAAAATATATCCGCCGATGGGGAAAGGAATATAGTTAGGTGAAATGTTTGCTATACTTTCAAGCATTCCCCTTGTAAGCGACAGATAAACGCTGTTTCCTGAAACAACTATTGCAATCGGAACAGATGTCATACAGAATACATTTACCAATTGCGAAATGAGATAGAGAATGAAATACACAATGATTGATGCCAATGGTGCGCTCATTTTCTGGAATAATTTTGTGTGAGCGAGTGTCATTGCAAAATAAACCTTGCATACGAAAGCAAGTAAACCGATAAATCCGATAACTACAAGCAATACCATAAGGTATTTAACTGTATCAAAATCGGGGATACCCTTAATCTGCTGAACGAATGAATAGAGCGTTTTTGCAAGGTCTTTAACACTTGCGCTTGTCTGTGCGATAAGATAGAAGAACAAAAATGCAAGTATTGCGCCTACAAATACAAAGCTTAAAAGTACCCATATGAAAGATACAAGAGCCTTTGAAAAGAACAGATTTGATGATTTAACGGGCAGGGTGAATGTCAGATAACCCTGAGGACCGAACAGTGAACGGTAG
>JAFRZS010000263.1 GCA_017442445.1 Clostridia bacterium | reverse complement strand
ATGTCTTGTTGACCGTTATCCGAGAGATGCTTATATCCTTGCAAATAAGCTTTCAAATCATCACTACAATTCTCATGAAGAAATATTACCTCTTTTTGAGAGTCAGCTTGAAATCTGCGGTGTTGATTATTTCGACTTTTATCTCATGCACGCCTTGAATGCAACATCTTTTGAGAAATATAAAAAGTGCAGAGCTTTTGAAACAGCTCTTGAATTTAAAGCTCAGGGCAGAATCAAGCATCTTGCAATTTCATTCCATGATAAAGCTGATGTGCTTGATAAAATCCTTACGGAATATCCCCAGATTGAAGCAGTACAGCTTCAGTTCAACTATCTTGATTATGAAGATAAGGATGTTGAAGGCCGTAAATGTTACGAGGTCTGCAGAAAGCACGATACACCCATAATTGTTATGGAACCTGTAAAGGGCGGTACTCTTGCTGCTAAATTACCCGATGAAGCAAAGAAAGTCTTTGAAGATTTAGGCGGCGGCTCTCCTGCAAGTTATGCTATCCGTTATGCCGCAGGTTTTGAGGGTGTTTTCATGGTGTTGTCAGGCATGGGAAATATGGATATGATGAATGACAATATCAGTTATATGAAAGATTTCAAACCCCTTAATAAAGAAGAGCTTGAAGCGATTGATAAGGTTGTTGAAATCTTTAATGCACAAAAACTTATTCCGTGTACAGCTTGTAAATACTGTATGGAAAAATGTCCGATGAATATTCCGATTCCTGAATTGTTTACAACAATGAACAAGAGAGATTTATACGAATATTCAGACGGTGAAGGCAGAATAGAGGATTGTATAGATTGCGGTGCTTGTGAAGAAATTTGTCCGCAGAATATAGAAATCCGCAAACATCTCAAAGAAGCTGCAAAGTTTATAGACGAATAATCAGGAAATGTTAAAAATACGCAGATTACTGAGCTTATAAAGATATAAAAAACGGACTGAAAAAACTGATGTTTTTTCAGTCCGTTATCGTTTTAGGTTTATACTGAAGCTTTGATTTCTTTAAGGCGTTTCATAACATCGTTTGCGCCTCTTCCGAAGTAGTCGTGAAGGATTTTGTATTCTGCGAAAAGCTTATCGTAGAGCTTTACATTTTCTTCAATGGGGTAATAAACAGTATCCTTGATTTTACCCATAGCTTCGGCTGCTGTAAATACTGAATCGTATCCGCCGTTTTCAGCACCTGCTGCAACTGAACCGAATATTGCTGAACCTAAAGCACCGCCCTGGTCTGAACCTGCAATCTTGATAGGCATATTGATGATATCTGCATAAATCTGCATTGTCATCGGGTCTTTCTGTGAAATACCGCCTGCTGCATAGAATTCTTCAACAGGAACACCGTATTCACGGAATGTTTCGATAATCATTCTTGTGCCGTAAGCTGTAGCTTCAATTAAAGCTCTGTAAATATCTTCGGGTTTAGTCTGAAGATTCATACCTAAAATCATACCTGTGAGGTCAACATCAACCAATACTGAACGGTTGCCGTTCCACCAGTCAAGAGCAACAAGTCCGTGTTCGCCGGGCTTCTGAACTTCGGCTTTACTTCTGAGGTATTTATGTATATTCATACCTGCTTTTTCAGCATCGTCATAATATTTCTTGGGAAGGCAGTTTTCGATGAACCACTGGAAATGGTCACCCACACAGCTCTGACCAGCTTCATAAGCATAAAGACCGGGCATGATACCGTCTGATACAACACCGCAAATACCCTGAACCTGTTTTTCTTCTGTGCTCATCATCATGTGACAGGTTGATGTACCCATGATAGCAAGCATCTGACCGGGTTTTGAAATACCTACTGCGGGAACGAAAACGTGAGCGTCAATAATCGGAATAGCAACAGCAGTACCTGCCTTAAGACCTGTAAGCTTTGCCATTTCTTCTGTGAGTTTTCCTGCGGGACTGCCGAGGGGAGTGATATCTCTTGAGAATTTCTCGTCAATAACATTTTCAAGTCTGGGATCCAAAGCTTTAAAGAAATCATTGGAGGGATAGCCTGTATTTTTATTCCAGAGAGCCTTATATCCTGCACAGCATGAGTTGCGTGTTTCAACACCTGTCATCTGCCATGCAAGCCAGTCTGCAGCTTCGATGAACTTGTCCATTTTGTTGTAAATATCTTCAGCCTCGTCAAGGATCTGCCAGATTTTCGGGATTGCCCATTCGGAAGAAATCTTTCCGCCGTAATTATTAAGCCAGGGTTCTTTTCTTGCTTCTGCAACTTCATTGAGCTTTGTTGCATATTTCTGAGCAGCGTGATGTTTCCAAAGCTTTACATAAGCGTGGGGTTCATCTTTATATTCATCAAGGAAGCAAAGAGGAGTACCGTCAGCGAGTACAGGAAGTACAGTACAAGCTGTAAAGTCAATACCGACACCGATGATATCGTCGGGAGAAACTTTACTTTCATTAATTACAGCGGGGATAGTTTTTGCAAGGACATCAAGATAGTCCTGCGGATGCTGTAATGCCCAGTCATGTCCTAATTTTTTACCGCTCGGTAAAGTTTCGTCCATAACTGAGTGGGGATAATCATATACGCTTGATGCGAGTTCTTCACCTGTCTGAACATTAACAAGTAATGCTCTGCCTGATAAAGTACCGTAGTCAACGCCGATTGCATATTTTGCCATATAAACACCTCATTAGTTTATTTTTTATTATTATATATGTTTTTTGAAATTATTACAAGACGAAATATATAAAAATATCCGAAAAAACAGAAACAAAATGAAATAAAGTACAATCCTTGAATTTAAAATAAAATTTATCTTGTTTTTTTTGAAAGAATTAAGTATAATGTAAAATAGGTGTAGAATGAGGAGTAGTATAAAATGTTAGGTAAGTTTATAAGAGTAAGGGTAACGAATACTATCGGCAGCGTAGATGCTGACAGTAGCGCAGTATATCCCTTGAATTTCGGTGTAGCAGATAAAGCCGAATTAAGCACAAAATGTGACGGATTTTATATTATGGGGATAAATCACCCTGTAAGAATTTTTGAAGGCAGAGTAATAGCTTCTTTAAAACAAAACGGAAAGCACTATTATATAGCGGCACCGAAAAGCTCAAGATTTATCAACTGCGATATAATAGAAGCTATGAAGCTTGAAGGAAAGTACAAGCTTGACTGTATATATGAACGCTCATGCGGTGCGATTGTTTACAGAAAAATAAACGGAATTGTCCGTTATCTGCTGATTAAAAATAAACACAGTGCGAACTGGGGATTCCCTAAAGGTCATGTGGAAAGCGGAGAAAATTCCGAGGAAACTGCAACAAGAGAGGTACTTGAAGAAACGGGAATAAATATTGATATATTACCGAATTTCCGTTCAACTTCTGAGTACCGTTTGCAGAACAGGGTTGAAAAAAGTGTAATAATATTCTTGGCAAAGACTGAGGATACCAACACGGTAATTCAGCCTGAAGAAATTGACGATTATGTATGGCTGGACTATGACAAGGCTATGAACAGAGTCAAGTTTGAAAACGATAAAAAAATACTTATGGATGCAAATGAATTCCTGAAAGGAGTACTTTATGGGAAATGCACTGTCTGAATGGCTTATTTCTTCACTCGGAGGAGTAGTACCTGAGGAGGTTATAATATTTATAATTTCTCTTTTTCCGATACTTGAATTAAGAGGCGGACTTATTGCAGCTAAACTTTTGGGTGTAAAATTTATTCCCGCATTTATAATCTGTTTCATCGGCAATATGCTGCCGATACCGTTCATACTTTTGTTTATACGACAGGTGTTTCAGTGGCTTAAGAAAATCAAAGGTGTAAATAAACTCATTGAAAAGCTTGAAGTCAGAACAATGAGAAAAAGCAAAACTATTGAAAAATACCGTGAATGGGGACTGTTGCTTTTTGTCGGAATACCTTTGCCCGGTACAGGCGGCTGGACAGGCGCATTGTTGGCGGCTTTGATGGATTTGAGAATGAAAAAAGCTTTTCCGATAATAGCTTTAGGTGTATTTATTGCGGGAGTAATAATGTCAGTTCTGACATATCTGGTTCCCGGACTTTTCGGTTTTTAATCTGAAGGAGAGAAAATAATGAAGATTTCTGATTTGTTGGCAGAAAAGAAAACGACACTTTCATTTGAAATATTTCCGCCCAAAGCAGATGCGCCCGTTGCACCTGTTTTGGATACGGCGAAAAGACTGTCACTTTTGAACCCTGATTTTATGAGTGTTACATACGGCGCAAACGGCGGTGCATCAAAAAACACTGTTGCAATAACATCAATGCTTGAAAACGGTTTTGCAACAACTGCTATGGCACATATGACCTGCGTGTCTTCAAGTTCTGACGATATAAAAGTGCTTCTTGAACAATTGAAAGAAAGCAACGTAGAAAATATCCTTGCTTTGAGAGGAGACATTCCCGAAGGTGTATCACCTGATTCAAAGAGGGATTACCAATATGCTTATCAGCTTGTAAAGGAAATTAAAAATTACGGAAATTTCTGCGTTGGCGGTGCTTGTTATCCTGAGGGACATGTTGAATCTTCAAGCAAAGAGTCTGATATGGATAACCTCAAAATGAAGGTTGACAGCGGTTGTGATTTTTTAGTTACACAGATGTTTTTTGATAATAATATTT
>JAFRZS010000262.1 GCA_017442445.1 Clostridia bacterium | reverse complement strand
CATCTTTAGCTGTAAATGCCATAATTATTGCCTCCTAAAAATTTATACTATATTAAATTATTCAGCTGCTTCTTCAGCATCGTCTTCGTTTTCCTTAGCTTCGCTGCTGCCCTGTCTGCCTTCGATAACTGCATCAGCCATAGCGCCTGCAATCAATTTAACAGCGCGGATAGCGTCATCATTACCGGGGATAACATAATCAATTTCGTCAGGGTCACAGTTTGTGTCAACGATAGCTACGATCGGAATACCGAGTTTCTTAGCTTCTGCAACTGCAATTCTTTCTTTTCTGGGGTCAACGATGAACATTGCTGCGGGCTTACCCTTCATTTCTGTGATACCGCCCATGAACTTTTCAAGACGTTCAATTTCAAGATTTAATTTGATAACTTCCTTCTTGGGAAGAAGATCAAATGTTCCGTCTGCTTCCATAGCCTTGAGCTGTGCTAATCTCTTGATTCTTCTCTGGATAGTTTTGAAGTTTGTGAGCATACCGCCAAGCCAACGAGCATTAACGAAAGGCATTGAGCAACGCTTTGCTTCTTCAGCAACTGAATCCTGAGCCTGTTTCTTTGTGCCTACGAAGAGGATTTCTCCGCCTTCTGCAGCGATGTTTCTGATGAACATATAAGCATCTTCTAACTTCTTAACTGTTTTCTGAAGGTCGATGATGTAGATGCCGTTACGTTCTGTGAAGATGTATTCACCCATTTTGGGGTTCCATCTTCTGGTCTGGTGTCCAAAGTGAACACCTGCTTCTAAGAGCTGTTTCATTGATACTACTGACATTATTTTTTCCTCCTTTTTTATACCTCCGTACAGCTTAAATCTGCGACACCGAAGTGAAGGTTGCAAATCAACACTGCACGTGCGTATTTCCGAAATAGTATATCACAACAAAATTATTATTGCAAGTCATTTTTTGAAAAAAGTTTATTTAATCTTGCAAAATTTTTCTTTCGCTTATCAGTTTCGTCATTTTCCGATAATACAGGCGCCGAATCTGATATTTCAATAACACTTCCCTCTTTGGCTGAGTCAGGCAATTCAGAAAGCAAAACATCTTTCATAGTGCCGTCAGGTAATTCACATACCGCATACTCGCCTTCAATGCGGTCTATCGTAACTTTCATCAGGCAACCTCCTTATTTACAACAAGTTCACCGTTTTCAATTGAAAAAACGATATTTCCGTCATTGTCTGTCCTGAAATATTCAATATTAAGCTTTTCAAGTAAATCAGTTGTTTCGTCGTGCGGATGTCCGTAGCTGTTATCATAACCGCACGAAATCACAGCAAAGTCAGGAGATACAGCTTTTACAAATTTCTCAGACGAAGAAGTTGAACTTCCATGATGTGCCACCTTTAAAACATCTGCCGACAAATCTGAATATTTCTTCAAGGTATCATATTCAGATTCTTTTTCAGTGTCACCTGTGAACATAAAGGTTTTTCCTCCAACAGTAAATCTTGTTATTACAGATAACATATTAAGGTCTTCATATTCATCATTGGGACCGAGAATTTCAAAACTGTTTTCTCCGAATGTATATTTTGCACCTGATTCTGCCTGAATGACATTTACATTTCTCTCTTCAATCGCATCAAGCATATTTTCAAAAACCTTAGTTGTCGGAATTACACTCTCAGGGATATATGGAATAATAATATTTTTTACATTAAAAGAATAAATCACATCGTCTGCACCACCTATATGGTCTTCATGCGGATGTGTTGTTATAAAATAATCTATTGTTTCAATTTCCTGTTCTTTGAGATACGATGTGAGGTCGCCCGCATTTATCCCGGGTCCCGCATCAATCAGAATATCTGCGTCCTCAGTTTTTACAAGTATGCTGTCACCTTGTCCGACATCAATGAAGTGAACTCCGTTAGAGTCAGTTACTTCAGTATCGTTGAAAACATCCTGCAAAAAAGGTACCTTTGAAGAAAAAGCACCGCATATCAGAACTATTGCGACAACAACAGCAACAAGAATTTTACCGGATTTTTTACTCATCGTTTACTCCTTTTGGGATTGATACCCGCTTTTCTGTAAGCTTCTTCAACAAGCTTTCTGTTCTGAGGAAGAAAATACTGAAGCAAAGCTCTCTGCAAAGCTTTGTCGTGAGGTGTCTTTGCCACATAAACCTCTTTCATTGTATAAGGGTCAAGTCCCGTATAGAACATACATGTTGAAACTGTACCCGGTGTGGGATAAAAGTCCTGTACCTGATTAGGTCTTATTCCCTCTTTCTTCATAAATTCAGCAAGTTTGATTGCATCTTTTAATGTACAACCGGGATGTGATGACATAAAATACGGTACTATATACTGTTCTTTTCCGATTTTCTTTGTAATACCGAAGAATTTTTCGGAAAACTTTTTATAAACCTCAATATGAGGCTTACCCATATAATCAAGCACGGTAGCAGAACAGTGCTCAGGCGCAACTTTAATCTGACCGCTTATATGGTATTTTATAAGCTCGTGCATAAAATCTTCATTTTTATCTTCAAGCATATAGTCATATCTGATGCCTGAACGAATAAAAACCTTCTTGATTTTCGGCAAAGCTCTGACTGATCGCAAAATATCAAGATATTCAGTATGGTCAACCTTCAATGCCTTACACGGTGTCGGTGCAAGGCATTTTTTACCTTTGCACAAACCGTGCTCTTTCTGCTTCTCACAGGAGGTTGTTCTGAAGTTTGCGGTGGGACCGCCTATATCATTTATGTAGCCCTTGAAATTCGGCATTTCGGTGATTTTTTTTGCTTCTTCAATTATTGACTGTTTGCTTCGTGAAGTAACATATCTACCCTGATGAAATGCAAGTGAACAGAAATTACACGCACCGAAACAGCCTCTGTTATGGGCGATTGAAAATTCAACCTCAGAAATTCCCGGTACACCTTCTGTGTAGGACGGATGTATTCTCCTTGTGAACGGCAAAGCATATACCGCATCCAATTCCTCGGTAGTCAGCGGCGGCATCGGCGGATTCTGTATGAGCATTCTGTCGCCGTGTCTTTGTTTTATAAGCTTACCTCTGACAAAATCATGTTCATCAAGCTGTATTCTTGCAGCTTTAGCGTATTCTTTTTTTGAGGTTGAAACATTCTTAAATGACGGACATTCTATTCCTTCATAAGGTGTTTCAGTTGTCGGTACGGAATAGACAGTACCCAAAACATCTCTTATCTGAGATACGGGAATGTTTTTCTTTAATTTTTCGGCAATCTGAACAGTCTGCTTTTCTCCCATTCCGTAGGAAATAAGATCCGCACCTGAGTCAAAAAGTATTGACTGTCTGACTTTATCATCCCAATAATCATAGTGTGCAAATCTACGCAAGGACGCCTCAAGTCCGCCTATTATTATAGGTATATCACCGTAGATTTCTCTGACTTTTTTAGAATATACGATAACTGCTCTGTCAGGTCTTTTTCCGAACTTACCGCCATGAGTGTATGCATCGGTGCTTCTCTTTTTGAGAGCTACGGTATAATGTGCAACCATAGAATCGATATTTCCTGATGTTATAAAAAAGCCGTATCGCGGTTTTCCGAATTTCATAAAATCTTCGTTACTTTTCCAATCAGGCTGTGAAATAACTCCAACTTTAAAACCTGCGTTTTCAAGTACCCTTGTGATTATAGCCGCACCAAAAGACGGGTGATCGACATATGCGTCACCCGTTATATATACAAAATCTACATAGTGCCATCCTCTGTCAAGCATTTCCTGACGGGATATCGGAAGGAAATCATTCATCATAATCCTCGAAATCATCGTCGGAGTAGTAATCGTCATCATCGGTATCACTACCTGATAAAGCCTGTTTCTGCAACCACTCCTGTTTTGTTATAAGAACCTTTCTCGGTTTTGCGCCCTCGTAAGGACCTGCAATACCCATCTGTTCCATAATATCAACAATTCTGCCTGCTCTTGCATAACCGACCTTGAGCTTTCTCTGAAGCATTGATGTTGAGATCTGATTAGCTTCAAAGGCAATTTCAATTGCCTGCGGTAACAATTCATCGCCTTCAATTTCTTCAGCTCCGCCTTCGTCCTCAGCGGCTGAACCCTTGCCTTTTTTCTGCATGGTAGCTTGTCTGTCAATCTCTTTAATAATTTCATCATCGTATTTTGTTTCTTCCTGATTTTTGATGAATGAAACTACATCGCTGATTTCATCGGTTGAAATAAAGCAACCCTGAATTCTTGTCGGCTTGGATTTGCCGACCGGTGCAAAGAGCATATCACCGTTACCGAGAAGCTTTTCTGCGCCTGCGGTATCAATGATTGTTCTTGAGTCAACATTTGATGATACCATAAGAGCAATACGGCTGGGCACATTTGCTTTGATAAGACCTGTGATAACATCAACTGACGGTCTCTGTGTTGCGATTACAAGATGCATACCCGCAGCTCTTGCCATCTGTGCAAGTCGGCAGATTGAATCTTCTACCTCGCGTGAAGCAGCCATCATAAGATCAGATAACTCATCTATAAAAATAACTATCTGATGCATCTTCGGCATATCAGGATCATCCTGAGCGCGTTTGTTATAATCATAGATATCTCTTACATTCATCTGTGAGAAAAGCTTGTATCTGTTGTTCATCTCTGTTACAGCCCAAGCAAGTGCACCTGCAGCTTTTCTCGGGTCATCAACAACAGGTACCAGAAGATGCGGTATCCCATTATATGTATTAAACTCTACTTTCTTCGGGTCAATCATAAGAAGCTTTACTTCATCAGGTGTTGCGTTGTAAAGCAAACTGATAATCATAGCATTAAGGCAGACAGATTTACCTGAACCTGTTGTACCTGCAATAAGAAGATGCGGCATCTTTGCAATATCAGCGCAGATTATGTTGCCTGCGATATCCTTACCGATTGCAACATTGAGCTTTGATTTTGATTTCTGATATTCGGGAGATTCGACTATCTCACGCATTGAAACCATAGCTTTGATGCTGTTGGGCACTTCAATACCGACAGCTGCTTTACCCGGAATAGGTGCTTCAACACGAACTGCTGATGATGCCGCAAGGTTCATAGCTATTTCGTTTGAAAGCTTTGTTATCTTACTGATAACAACACCCGGTGCGGGTTTTAATTCGTATCTTGTAACAGAAGGTCCTTTTGAAATTGCTACGATTGAGGTTTCAACCTTATAGCTTCTGAGAACTTCAACAAGTTTTCTTGCTGTCATTTCAAGATTTTCACTTGATGCGCCGTCATCACCCGTTTCATAATTTTTCAGACATGAATACGGAGGCTTTTTATATATAGCTTCTGTTTCATCGGTTATCGGGAATTCAGGTACTTCAAAATCCTCTGCCTTTACTGTTGTTTCTTCCTTCTTTTTGCGACCTCTCGGAGCTTTCTTCTCAGGCTTCGGTGTTTCCTCTTCAGGAACATAATCGTCCTCAAGTTCAAGAATTCTCAACGTATCCTCTTCTTCAGGTTCTTCAGCCTCTCCTACTACGAAAGGAATATCAACCGTTTCAACTTTTCTTTTATTTTTATCATCTTTGGGTGAAGGGCCTATCGGAATATCAACAAAAGTAGGTTCATCATTGATTCCGAAATAGTCTTCATCACCGAAATCAGTTTCCTGCTCACTTTCTTCTCTTTCTCTGCGTCTTTCTTCCTCTCTTCTCTCCTTACGTTTTTCCGCAACATCTTTAACCTTTTTAACAGGTTTGGAAAATGTTGAAAGGAAATTCATCAAAGGTGTTTTTGTAAGAAGCATAAACCACAAGAATATAAGAAGTACATCTGTTATTTCGGCACCTGTTTTTCCGAACATTACTACAAGCAGACCGCCTATTAACGCACCGACAACACCGCCGTTTACAGAGGATATACCAACTTCATACGACTGAGTTATATATGTAAGGAAATTTTCATTTTCAAAAAATTCCTTATCGTTTCCGAAGATAAAGAATCCTGCCGCAAGAAACAAAACTATCAGAGAAGTAAATACTATGCTTGATTTAGGAATATTCTTTGCTCTCTCCATAGCTATGATTATTGATGCATATAAAAGCACCAGCGGGAACATAAATGCGCAGTAACCTAACATACCGAAGGAAAAATTATGTAATAAATTCCAGAGCTTTTCTCCTTCGATAAAAGTTACAAAGAGAGAAAATATACCTATTACAAAAAGGATTACAGCAACAAGCTGTGACTTACCTTCAAAAAAAGATCTTTTCTCTTTGTCTTTTTTGTTTTTTGAGTTTTCTTTTTTATTTCTTAATTCAGAAACATTCTGAACATTATTTGACTTTTTAGTAGTTTTTTTCTTCTTTTTTGTTGCCATTTTTAACCTCACATTATAGTTTTAACAATTCCTAAAATTACAACAACAATACCTAATACTAAGCAATAATATCCGAAAATTTTAAACTTATCTTTCTTTACAAGCCACTCAAGCGCTTTAATTGCAAGGAAACCTACAACTGCTGCTACCGCTATACCTAAAATTGCGGCACCGATGTTAAGCTCTGAGCCATTTTCAACAGCATCTTTAATTTCCATTACATTAGCCGCCAAAATTGCAGGGATACCAAGTATAAAAGAATATCTTACCATATATTCTTTTTCTATTCCGAGCATCATACCTGTTGATATTGTTGAGCCTGAACGCGAAATACCGGGAAAGCCTGCAGCAAGAAACTGTGCAAAGCCTACTCCCAATGCTCTTTTTGTATCCATAGTATCAAGCTTATTTTTATTGCTTTTGGCTACATGAGAGCCTATAAGTAACACTGCCGATGTCAAAAGGAAGCAACAACCTTCTACTATGATATCATTATCCTCTGACAATCCTCCGAGGAAATCCATGAGTATATTGCCGTTTCCTATCGGGATAAGTAAGAGCAATAACGGTACACATGATACAACCATCATAAAGAACATTCTCCGTATGGGTGACATATTCTTAAAGGAGAATTTGCCGGTAAAAATATCCTTTATTATACTGAAAGCTTCAAGTATCATTTCCCATATAGTTTTATAGTAAACTACGAAAACAGCTATCAATGTTCCCATATGTAACAAAACGGATAAAAGATTAGAAGACTCTCCGCTTTGCTGATTCATAAGATATTGGAATACTGATAAGTGTCCGCTTGAAGATACGGGTAAAAATTCCGTAAGTCCCTGAACAAGACCCAAACCCATCGCTTTTAAATATTCCATTAAACCGCTCCTTCGTTATTTTTTTCTATTGTTGAATATAGCCATGATAATGCATCCGACAAGGTGCCGACCTCGTCTATTAAACCTTCTTTTACAGCCTCTTCGCCTGTGAGAACAGTTCCTACATCCATCACAAGTTTACCTGTCGCCAACATAAGATCTCTGAATCTGTCGGCATCAATGTTTGAATTATCTGAAACAAACTTTACAATGCGCTCCTGCATCTGCTCAAAATAAGACAAGGTCTGCGGTACACCGAGGACGAGTCCGTTCATTCTGACAGGATGAATTGTCATAGTAGCAGACGGTACGATATAAGATTTCTGAGAAGACACCGCTAATGGTACACCTATCGAATGACCGCCGCCAAGCACTAAAGATACTGTCGGTGTTTTCATTCCCGATAGAAGCTCTGCAATTGCAAGTCCTGCTTCGATATCACCGCCGACGGTATTAAGAATTATTATAAGTCCGTCTATTTCATCATCCTCTTCAATGGCTACAAGCCCGGGAATGACATGCTCATACTTAGTTGTTTTATTCTGCGGAGGTAACACATAGTGACCTTCAATCTGTCCGATTATTGTCATACAATGAATATATCTTCCGTTTTTATTGACAGTTATCGAACCAGTGTCGAGAATTTGTCTGAAATTGTCGTTATCGTTTGTATCTGAAGTGTTTTCTGTTTTTGTTTCAGGATTTGTAGGCTGTGTATAATCTTTCATATTCATTCCCCCATGTACTTATCTTTTGTACCGGGGATTTAATTATACTACATTCTTTTTAAAGTTTCCTGCTTCTCGCGTTCAATCAATTTCCAAGTAGCATCTATGAGATGTGAAAACTGCGGTTTTTCAAGCTCGGGACAAATAAATTTCTGTCTGGGAGAATTTATATCCTCGCCTGAAATTTCTTTCATATTATTTACCCTGCAAAGCTCCTGTAAACGAGTAAGCTGTTCAGGAGTATTTCTTGACGGCATGTATGTTACTGCGTCAATATCATTTTCCTTCAGCACCTCAAAGAGTGTTTCAAGATAATCGTCTTCAAACTTCTGTGTTTTCTTATCACCTGTGACAGAATCGCCTACATCGCCTAAATATGCGTAGCATAAAAGTGCGCCTGTCTTTTTAGCCAGAGCTGATAATTCAGAAATATGAATACATTCATCTGTTGCGGGTACATAAATTTTTTCTACAAGTGCAGATTTTAAAATACCTAATAAATCATAATCATAATACGGATTTTCCTTATCATTCATGAGTGCCTTCTGTTTTTCAGAAAGTGTAAGACCCGCTTTAGCTTCAAGGAAATCCGACACA
Source organism: Clostridia bacterium (assembly GCA_017442445.1). Taxonomy (GTDB): domain Bacteria; phylum Bacillota; class Clostridia; order Oscillospirales; family Acutalibacteraceae; genus RGIG2945. The sequence goes on along the minus strand of JAFRZS010000262.1, from coordinate 1,630 downwards.
TTTTCTTTTCCTGCTGCAGCAATTATTTTTAACGCAAGAGCATACAAAAGATGTCTTTCCGTAACACTGCCGCCACATGAATATTTTGAAACAGGAAGAACATCTGCTTCAAAGTCAAGAACTATGCCTGAATCTGAAAAGAGTTCGTTTATATTTTTAATCATTTTTTTGTTTCTCTCGTTGCGTCTTTGACGGAGAGGCTCAAAATATTCCTGAAGCATTTTAATCTCGGTATGAGGTACACCGTGTAATGCCATATATGCAACGCCAATCTGGTCGGGGTTGTTTATTCTCTTGTTTTCAAGTAGAGTTCCTTTTGTTGAAACTCTGCATTCAAGACCTACTGTTGTAGCAACTCCGGCGATTTTTCCCGCTTCAATAAATTCAAAAGCACCTGCGATGCTGTCGTGATCCATAATACCTGCAGTCTGCAAACCTGATTCACGTGCATAATATACAGCTGCTGTCGGTGAATACGGTGAAAAAGAATAAAAAGTATGTATATGATTATTTGCAAACTGAGGTAAAACCTCAGGCTTTTCAACTTCATTTTCAATCAGAGCTTTAAGGTTGTCAAGGCGTTCTTCAACTGTTAAAGCGTTAAGTTTTTCCAATCTGTTCATAAAATAATATTCCTTTCAAATGCACATTATCCCAACATTACCTGTCCGCCTGTAATCGGAATAGCCTGACCTGTTTCAAACATCTGCTCAACGCAGTACATAATTGCTCTCGCAACATCCAAAGGAAAACATCCTCTCTTTATAGGAGATTTTGACAAGTAAAATTCCTTTACATCTTCAACTGTCTTTGCACCGGGAACTTTTCCTGCATTGAGATATTGAACAAACAAACCTCTTTCAGGGTCAGACCATAACGGACCGTCATAGAAATTACCGGGACATACAGAATTTACTTTTATGTTATAAGGTGCAAGTTCAAGTGCAAAGCTCTGTGTAAGACCTATTCCTCCGAACTTACTTCCTGCATAAGCAAAGTTGTTTTTAGAACCGACAATTCCTGATTTTGAGTTAACCTGAACAATATCACCCCAGTATTCAGGATTGCCTTCAACCTGAGCCTTCATTATTTCGGAAGCGTATTTTGTACAAAGAAAATATCCTGTATAATTTATCTTTGTTACAAAATCGAAGCTTTTTACATCAATTTCATTCAAAGCTCCGGCTTTTACAACACCTGCATTTGCTACCATGAGGTCGAGTCCTTTAAAATGCTCAACTGTTTTTATAACAAGATTTTCAACTGAAGCTTCGTCGGAAACATCAACCTTACAGCTTATTGCGCGTTCACCGAGGCTATCTGCAACCTCTTTTGCCTTTTCTTCATTAAGGTCGGCAATAACGATACATGCGCCTTCTTTGTATAATTCTTCAGCAATACCCAAGCCGAAGCCTTGTGCACTGCCTGTAACTATTGCGATTTTTCCACCAAGTCTGCCGCTTGCGGATACTCTGTTATTTACATTTAATTTTGCTATTTCTTTCGCCTGTTCTAATGTCATTTATGCCACCCCTATATTAAAATTATCCTATTCTATATATTATATCACAAAGAAAAATATTTTTAAAGACTTATCTTGATAAAAGTGTAATCTTTTCTGCTATTTTTT
>JAFRZS010000261.1 GCA_017442445.1 Clostridia bacterium | reverse complement strand
GTATTGATAATAGCATATTTTCTGAGAAAAATCGGAATGAAATCATTTAAAAAGCTTTATTATTTTATTCCTGTTTTACTTTTGTGCAATTTGATATTGGGCAATTTTTCTCCGGTATTTTTCGGTAAAAATCTTGACCTTTTTTACAGCAGAAATTTTCTTTTTGCAGGTCTTCCGTTTTTCCTGATTGGTGATATGTTTTACAACATAAAGTTAAAGCTTAAAAATAAAATACTGATTCCGACCATCATCATTTCTGCCATAACATCTGTTGCAGAAAATTATGTAATGAGAGAGTTTCTTAACTCAAAAAAACTTGATGTTTTCATTTCAACAATTATATTAAGCTGTGCAGTATTTATTTTTGCAATTGAAAATGAAAATTATTTTTCAAAAAGTTCATTCTGCGTAAAAATTGCAGAGTACGGCAGAAAATATACATTGGTGATTTATATAGTCCATATGATGCTCGTAAACTCATGGGAGATAGCTTTAAATCTTGCGACTCATTATTTCAGCAAATTATCAGCAATCAGAATTCCGCTTAACCATATTTCACCGATAGTGTTTTTAATTTCGGCAACAGTGATTGCATGGGCGGTATCACGCATTACTAAAAATAAAAAATTAAAAGAAAGGAAAGGAAATTGATGTACGAAGTTATTGTCCTCGGTGCAACATTTCTATCAGCAGGAATAGCGCAGACAATGGGCGGGAGCTGTCTTGTTTTAGAACGCAGAACACAGGCATTTTATGAATTCACGGGCGCATTGAATTTCGGAACTTCTTATGATAAAAAGCTTGTAAGCGAAGAAGCAGAAAACTTCAGAAAAATATTTGAAGAAAGAAATATATTTGCAAATGACAGAGTATGTCTTTTTGAAATTTCCGCACCTTCTTATAAATTTTTTGAAGGTAAGAATATACTTTTTAATACAGAGATAATTTCAATAGAAAAGGAAGAAAACTGTTTTGTCTGCACAACGCACGGTGCAGACGGATTTAATAAATTCAAAGCAAAAAGGATTGTTGATACACGAGTTTCAGACTCAATGTGTGACAAAAAAACATATAATATTCTGTTGCATTCTGACAACGGAATTGACTCAGATTCTGAAATAAAAAAATGGGGCAGAGAAAATAATTTTGTAATGAGATGTCCCGTAGATCTTAACGATAATTATTATCAGGCAAGACAAAAAGCAAAAGAGATAATTGAAAAATTACCTGAAGATACAAAGGCAGTGCTTTTAGCAGAAAGCTTTGACTATCAGGTGAAATCAGATTATCCGAAAATTGAAAATTCAATAGTATATATGCCCTCAAAAGCTTATGAAAATCCCTTGCTTTCTTTTGATGCGGGTGTGTGTTACGGAAAGGAGATAAAATGATTCTTTCTGAAATAAAATCAAAAAAGCAAACGGTCACGGAAATTGAAAGTCAGGTGTTTGACAAGGAATATGATGTAGTAGTCTGCGGTCTCGGTACAGCGGGTTCACTTGCTGCACTTTTTTCAGCAGAAAACGGACTTTCCGTACTCGGAATAGAAAGGTACACCTGTGTCGGCGGAATACATTCTGCGGGCGGAATAATGGAGCATTATTTTGAAAATCCTGGCGGAAGATACGAAGCGGTTGATAAAGAGGTAAAGGAATTTTCAAAACATACTGCAATTGAAACAGAAAGCAGAAAAATAATAACAGAAG
>JAFRZS010000260.1 GCA_017442445.1 Clostridia bacterium | reverse complement strand
TTAAGAATGTTGGAATTATTGATCCTGAAGTAAATTCAACAGGAGTTGCTAACAACCATGGTACAGGTGCATTGGTCGGTTCACTCAGATCAGCAACTGTTGAACACGCATTCGTCCGTGGCGGTACAATTACAGGCAGACGCGCAGGTGGTGTCGTTGGTGCAATTGTTTCAACGGCTGCAAAAGTAGTAAGCTGTTATTCACAGGGTGCAACAATCACATGTATCCCCGCTTCGGAAACTGGCACAACAGTAGGTGCAAACGGTTCAGCCGGTGGTGTTGTAGGTTACAATAATATTGCTTCATCAACAATATCCAATTGTTACGCAGCATCAACAACTGCAGTAACCGGTTCAAAGACGGTTGAAGCAGCAGTACTTGGTTTGTCAACACAAAACATAACAATGACACACTGTTACGGTGTAAATGATACTGAAATCAAGGAAACAAACTTATATAGAGTAGTTTCCGGTAAGACAGTAACTGTTAAAAACGTTGACGGAACAACCTCTCTCTATCCTGCAGCAACAATCAAAGCAGGAGCTGCTACAATCGGAGCTGAATATGCAGTTGACTATCTTGAAATCAACGCAGGTTTCCCGATTTTCTGGTGTGAAGATGTATTCCAGGATCTTGTAAAGAAAATAGCTGAGGGCAAACCCGTTCTTGACGGTAAGTATGCAGACGGTACAAATGTACAGTACTTTGCAGCAATTATGAAATATCAGCCCGAGCTTATCGCAGTCCTTGATACTGCAATTAAACAGGCTGAGAATTATCTCACAGCTGATACTACAACTGATAATTCAGGTATGCAGCCGTACATTGATAATATCACAGCGGCTATTGAGGCAATCAGGGCGGCAGATCAGGAATATATAAATAATCCCGGATCAATTGAAGCACTTAATATCACAGTATTTTCTCCGCCGATACTCACACTTGCGAGTGACGGAACTTACGCAACAGGACAGACAGTAAGAGTTAAGTCAAACTACCTCATCACAGGTGCATTGACTCTCACAGGTGGTAACGACGCAGGTATGAACAACGTTACACTTACTCCTGTTGAAGATTATGACACAGAGGGTGAAGGCGATGAATTACTCTATGTCTATACCTTCGAAATCGCAGGCGGCACACCGGAAACTGTAACAGATAATGCTGATACAGAAGAAATTGAAGCTACAAACACAACAGTAACCTTCAACGCAACTGCATCATCAAACGGACTTGAAGCATCAGCATCAGCAACAAGTACATTCTTGACAGGTGTAGGCAGCAAAACCTTTGATGTTAAAATTTCAGGTCAGTACAACCGTGAAGACTGGTGGGGTTCTGTTGAAACAAAAACATACTTGAAAAACCATTATGCAATCGTAGGTTTGCATGGATATACAGATCCTGAAAAAACGAGCTATTATAAGGATTACGGTACGGACGACGGTGAGGGTAGCTCAAAAACTTACGGTTCTCAATCATCACCCACTGCTGTAGGTGCCACAGGTTATTTCTATCACGATAAGAATAACAGTAACAAATTAGGTGTAGCGAGCGGCTCAACAAAGACGTCATCTGTAGGTATTGCTTTTATTCCGGAAGCTGACAGTTCTCATCAGAGGTATGAGCAATCAACTTTAAAAGCTGATTTGACAAATTATTTGACTGAAACAACTGTTAATACTCATGGTGCTACAGAAATACAGTATAAATATAATAAGGATGTCGATTCAGGACAGGATGACACTATTACATATACAATGTATTTCATGGTCGAAGCTAACGATGAGTCAACTAATACCATTCACAACTACTCACAATTCACTGTTGATATTATTCAGGTTGATACAACAGCTCTTTGGAATCTTTACAACTATGAAACAAACAAGATAAACAAAACTAACAGATTCGAGTACAAAGAGCTTTATCAACAGGCAAATCCCGAAGCATGGGCAGCATACGAAGCAGCATATCTCAATGCAGCTCAGGTACTTCAGGGTGGTGTACCTCAGGAAACAATCGATGCAGCATTCGAACAATTCCTGGCAGCAGTTTTGGGACTTGGTACACTCATTAAGTATGACCTCAACGGCGGTGAAGGTACAATTCCCGAATCACACAACGTACCGATCTACAGAGATGTTATTGTAAGCTCATTGGAAGTAGTAGCACCTGAATATCATCTTAACGATGTTTACCTTACAGACCTTGCACCTTATGACGGTATCACAAGAACAGGTTATGATTGCATAGGTTGGTCACTCAAAAAGGATGCAACTGAAGATGACTTGCTTTCAGGTTATCTCACATTACCCAAGGATGCAATAAATAGGGCTGTAACACTCTATGCAACATGGAAACCGCATACATATACAATCAAGTATGACGGTAATAAGCCTGCAAATCTTGAAGCGATGCTCACAGGTGTTCCCACTGATCAGACGGCTACATACGATGTACCGATGAACCTGACAGAAGCAACACCGCAGTTGACAAACCATAAGTTTATGGGATGGAATACTAAGGCAGACGGTTCAGGTGATATGTACGATAAGGGTGCAGAGGTTGTTAATCTCACAGCAGAACAAGACGGCACAGTAACCCTCTATGCACAGTGGGCACCCGCAACCTCAAAGACAGTATTCTTGCTCAACTTACCCGAAGGTGCAGTATTGACTGAAAACAGTAAGTTGAAAGAAGATACAGAAGCAGATCTCACAATCGGCTCAAATGTAAGTCTTGCAGATTATGCTCTCGAAGCATCAGGCTGGAGACATATCGGTTGGGCAACACAGGCAGTAGCAACAACTCCGCAGTACACAGATACATTCAATGTACCGCAGACAGCTACAAACCTCTACGCAGTATGGCAGAAGAAGGCAATGACAGTCTTCTACAGCGGCGGAGAAGGAATAACAATTGAATGGCGTGAAGGTGAATACACCAAAGCAAATGAATCTGTAAATTGCGGCGAAGCAGTAACACTTCCGTCAGCAGACGATGTTTACAGAAAAGGCTGGACACTCGGTGGCTGGAAATCAAGCATAGACGGACAGTTCTATCAGGGAAGCTATATCATTCCTGATTCAACAGTGACAGAAGTTACATTCACAGCAGAGTGGTTCAAGAGAACAACAACAATCACTCTCCACCACAACAACAATGCTACAGAAGATGTAACAACTGAAATCAAGGGTCAATATGAATCAGAACTTGACAGCACATTGTTCATCACTCCTGAAAAGACAGATGTAATGGCAGGCTATACATTCATCGGCTGGTATGAATTAACAGAAAACGGTTACGTAGAATACACAAAACCGACAACATTCCCGGCAGATGATATAGACCTCTATGCAGCTTGGAGTATGGATGCACTCAGTGCAGAGCTTGAAAGATTCCCGGCAGATGTTGAAAAGTTCGTTGATTACAACAACGATGGCGTTTATGATGAAGGTGTTGATATTTACTACTATCAGGAACCCGGCAAGACAAACGCAATCAACGAAAAAGCCGAAGCAGTTGCACTTTACGGTGAAGGCGAAAACGGCGGTAAGCTCTATAATTGGGAACTTATCGACGATGTCAACACAGCAACTGTTGAACTCAGAACTGCAATAGATGCGTTGATAGAAAACCCTGCAGACTACACAGTAGTAGATCAGTACAGAACATACTACTATGAAATGACCTTGAATGATCCTTCTGATGCCTACAATGATGTTCATATATTCAACTATAACGGAGTTGATTATGAGGTAACAAAGGATACATTCACAGCAGAGTCATTTGCAGAGTTTGAAAAAGCAGTAGAAGCAGTAGTAAACGGCAAGGGCATCAAGAACCAGGCTGATGTTGACAGCTATGCGGCAGATTTGATTGAAGCATACAACAACCTTACATTAAAACCTGCAGACTATTCAGAATTTAATTTCTTTGTAGAACAGGCTTTAAAACTCAACACAGATTTTGACACTGGTGAAACAGCTCTTGATCCCGATATTCTCTATCAGAATACAGAGGGTTACAAGTATTACGAAAGCGGTTCATGGGAAAACTTCTATGTAAACCTGGCAGTTTGGAACATAGAACTTACAGAAATGGGCGAACTGACAATACTTGATCAGCAGATAATTAATGATTACGTTGCTATGCTCAATGACCTCTGGCCGTTAGAACTCTTACCTGCAGATTTTTATGAATATCTCTATGTGGAACATCCGTACATCGCTTACAAGTCAGCTACAAACGAAATAGAAGATTACGATGCAACATATCAGAAAAGAGTAACTGATGTAATCAGTAAGATGAATGAATGGTACACAGAAGATTATGTCCAGAGGGTAATGAATGCTGATAAAGCAGTAACAGACTTAATGGAATATGCAAAACTCAGAGATGACCAGGATGTAGTTAATGCAGCAATAACAGCATTAGGTGAAATTCTCGCAGACCCGACCTATATGGCGTACAATTTGATTTTCGCTCTTAACGACGGAACAGATGCAATCGCAGATACTAAATTAGTACCTTGGAACGAATCTGTCCGCGGCAAGGCACCCACAGATGATCCTCAGAGAGAAGGATATCTATTCCTCGGTTGGTACACAACACCTGAAGACACAGAAGATGCAGTTGGTACACGCATTGATTTCGAAACAACCGAAAGAATTATGGGCGTTGGTGATTTAACTCTCTATGCCCGTTGGGAAAAAGAATTGTCAGCATATACACTTGACGTTTCAGCAACATACTCAAACGTATATGTAACACTTGGTGAGAATGGGGAATCCTTACAGGGCAACAAGTACAGAAACGATGAAGTTGTTTACGGTACTAAGGTAACACTCAGAGCAGTACCTGACGGAGATAACAGAGAGTTCTTGTACTGGAAGGATGTAGGACCGAGCGGAACAAGAGGCAGAATTGTATCTTATGATGAAACTCTTACATTCACACTTGAAGCTGACTGGTATCTTGTAGCGGTATATTCAGAAGCAAAAGAATCAGGCTATTACTCAGTAGCATTCGTTGATTCAATTCTGAAAACTGTACTCAGCGAAGTAAAAGTAAAAGCAGGTGAAGCTGCAAAAGCTCCTGATATTGCAGAAACACACGGTGAATACACCTTTGTAAAGTGGAATGCAGACTTTGATGCTGTAACAGAAAACATGATAATCACATCTGTATATGAACTTACAGACGAGTTATTCACAATTACAACTGTAATCGGAGAAGAAACAACTGAAGAAACATACAGATACAATTCACCTGTAACTGTAGAAATTGAAGACAAAGACATTCCTGAAGGAAAAGTATTCGCAGGCTGGACAGTCAACGGCAAAGATGTTGTAAGCTATGACAGAACATACAAGTTCTTTGCATACAAGGATATGACAGTAACAGCAATCTTTGCAGATGAAGAAGTCAAAGCGGATGCAACAGTAACCCTTGACATAACAACAAATCCTGCAGAACCGTCCAACGGAAAGGACACATACAATGCAGAATTCATGGTAACAAGAGATGTACCTGATGACTTTGTATTTGTAAGCTCAGGCTTGTTGTTAACACAGGATGAAACTCTTGCGAACGAAGATGACCTTACATTTGAAGGACAGACAGATCCTGAAAATACAGATAAGATCAGACTCTACAGAACAGTTTATACAGGCAACACAGGACAGTATCAGTTGACAGTAAGAACATACACAGACAGAGCATTCTGGGCAAGAGGATATGTTGTATATATCAATGGTGACGGTGAGCTTATTACACTCTACACAGAGGTAAAAAAAGCTACAGCTTCAAATG
>JAFRZS010000259.1 GCA_017442445.1 Clostridia bacterium | reverse complement strand
TGCTGTCTTGTCTGAGGGAGCCGCACTACACCCTTGGCGCATATTATAAAGAAAAACTTATCGCGTTTGCAGTTTTGTTTGATGCAGGAGAAACTCAGGAGAATATAGGCTTAGATTTAGAAATGACAAAGGAAGAACTTAATGAGTCAATAAACATGAAACTCATAATAGTTCTTCCTGAATACAGAGGAAACGGATTGCAGAGAAAGCTGATGTCTGCACTGGAAAAAGAGGCAATAAAAAAAGGCAAAAAATTTATTTGCGCAACAGTTTCTCCCGATAACAAATATAGCAGTAATAATTTTATAAAGTCAGGCTATGAATTCAAACTGACTAAAATCAAATACGGCGGATTAAAAAGAAATATATATTGCAAAAACCTGTAATGAACGAAAACAGCTTCCTTTACACAAAAAGGAAGCTGTGAAAATATATTGATTATTTTATACTCATTATGATGGCGGTTATCAGTGCGCCGATTACGGCAGCTGAAAACAGCTTGATAAATCGTTTGAGCCTTGCGTGTTTTATTCTCGACGGGGGCGGTGCAGTTGCGACATCGGCTATAACCTTTGCTTTTTCACGGATTTTACCCTCGCTCGTATCACAATGCTCAGGCTTTACGAAGAAAATTATTCTGTCAAAATACTCACTCTGAGTATCTGTTACTTCAACTACTCTGTGATTTACTCCCTTTATCATTTGCTCACCTTTAATACATATTTGTAAAGATATTTTTGTCTTTTGCAATAAAGAATATACAAACATACCAAAAATTTCAATCTTCGTGATATATAGACACAGTTCTGTATTTTTTGTGTATAAAATATCAAATTCTACATTTTTTATATACAGTTTGTATGCTTTAGTGTGAGAAAAATGTTCAAAACAATGTTCAAAATGTTTACAAGATACCCATTTTAGCATGATTTTAAAACATTTTCGGACTTATCAACAATGTCAGTAAAAAATTAAAAAAATAAATAATATACATAATGTAAATTCATCTTTCCTAAGGAGTTACAAAATTATGACAAATTATACCCTGAAAAATGAAAATATTCATCTTAAGCTGACAGACAGCTTTGATTTAGCTCTTTCTCTTGATTGCGGTCAGTCTTTCCGCTGGTATCAGGATAACGACAGAGTGTGGCACGGTGTGGCTTTCGGAAAATATCTTTCTCTTTATCAGCAGGGTGACGAGGTTATATTTTTTAACACAAGCGAAGATGATTTTCTTAACATCTGGACAGATTATTTTGATTTAAACCGCAATTATGACAGCTTGTACGATATATATAATTGCGACAAAACATTATCTGATGCGATTGAAAATTACCGGGGTATCAGAGTTTTAAATCAGGAGCCATGGGAAGCACTCTGCTCTTTTATCATTTCGCAGAACAATAATATTCCGAGAATAAAAGGCATAATAGACAGACTTTGCGTGACTTTCGGTGAACGACTTGAAAACGGAACTTATGCATTTCCGTCTGCTGAAAAAATTGCCGGTCTGTCTGTTGATGACCTTGCACCTCTGCGCTCAGGCTTCAGAGCAAAGTACATAATTGATGCTGCACAGAAGGTTGCGGACGGTACGGTTGATTTGTCTGCTCTTGAAAAAATGCCGATAGAAAAGGCCCGCACCGCTTTACAGTTAATAAAGGGTGTAGGCCCTAAGGTTTCGGAATGTGTACTTTTATATTCGTGCAAAAAAGCTGACGCTTTTCCCGAAGATGTCTGGATTAAAAGAGCTATGTCGGAGTACTACCCCGACGGACTCCCCGAAGAAATTTTATCTACCCGCGGAATTGCTCAGCAGTACATTTTCCACGCAATCAGAAACAGAGATTAAAAATCCGAATAAATCATTTAAAATTTTATTAAGCAATTCACCGAAGCTTCTTGTTATAAAGTCAAGCACTTTATTAAAGAAGCTCGTTTCTTTTTGTTCGATGTTTTCTCCGTTAATTTCGGAAAGCTTTCCGTTTTCATTTATAGTAAGAATTTTATAATCTAAATGTGCCGCTTCGTCTTCATAGAGTATTGCAATATTTCCGTCTGACAATTGTGTCATACAGGAGTACGCACAAAATCCGTCATTGAGATTATATGTTGCAATCCATTCAACATCGCCGTCTGTGACTATACCTGTTTTTATAACTCCGTTTGCTCGGTTAAAATTATCTGACGGAAACGACGCAAGAATTACAGGTTTTCCGTCAACTTTTTTATCGGTATTTATAAAGCTTGACATACAATTGCCGTTTGCTGATAAGCTGTAATCCGATTTAAACTCCGACCATGTAACACCGCCGTCGGTACTGTCAGCATAAGACACATAACAATAATTATTTCTTGCATACATTCTGAGTTCATTTCCGAGGTCAACTATCTGCGCTTCACTCGTTTTCATAACCGAGAGTGTCCTGTCGGTTTCTTCTCCTCTGTGCCATGTTACTCCATTATCGTCTGAATAAATTGTGCTGACATTTTCGCTTATTCCGGCATTATCATATACTGCGAAAATTATTCTTTCTTTTCCCTTATATTCAGTTACAAAACCTCTGCCGGGTGCAATTCCGAGGAAGCCTTCATTTTCGTTTTTTATCTGTGCTGAAAGATTTATCGGGTTGCTCCACGTTTTGCCGTTATCGTCTGAATATTTCATGGTAAGGTACGAAGTAAGATAACAGCAAAGTTCAGAAGCGTTATAAAAAACATTTTGCTGTACCCTTTTGTCCCCACCGTTCTGTGTAATATAGAGAGGTTGCGAATTTTTATAAAGTCGGTATACTGCATCAACACTGTATGATGTTTTCTCCCCCGAGCGTGTGAAAATATCTGCAAAACCTTTTGAAAATTCACCTATATAATAATTGAAGGTGCTGAGCTTATCTGTATTTTCTCCGTCTGTGAGAAGCATATATTTTCTGCCGTTGATTTCAGTAAAGCCTGTCCCCTTCAGAGCCTGATTATATCCGCCGCCTGTGGGGAAGGTATCGCACACAATAAAAATTCTGCCTGTATTTTTTGACTGCACAACAGCTGAGTCTATATACGATGCGCTGCCCGAATCGCTCACGCCGTCTTTGTAATCATCAAAATGATTTAATACCTGATAATTCCAATTTGCATATCCGTCTTTTGATATTGCGATTGCTATATCTATATTATGAGGTGCATCGGTACCGTGACTGTATCTCATATCCGCTGACGCTAAAACAGATCCGTCATTCAATGTATAAAGCGCAGGAATACGGTATCTTTCAACAGCCAGAGTTCCCGTATCAAACGGCGAGTCATAACTTATCGCAGATGCGAAAATTACAGTGTTCAGAATTATTAAAATTGAAATTACCGTTGCAATAATTTTTTTCATATTCATTTCACCGCCTCTTCGGTTGTTTTGTCTGAAAGGTGGTTGTCATAGCCGATGCTAAGCCATTCAAGAACACCGTTTTTATATTCTGCAACAGAAACAGAACTGTTCGGCACATGCGGTATCTCTTTTATTTTTTCAGGCGGGTTATCTTCCCATGCAACTCTCAAAGAACGAATCACACCGCCATGAGTACCGATAAGGATAGTTTTACCCTCGTTTTCTTCAGCTATTTTTTCAATAGCTTTTCTCGCGCGGTTTATCACATCAGCATAACTTTCAGCGCCGCCAATCTTTGCAAACCCCGGACTCTCTTTATAAAATGCAAAGCTTTCGGGGTATTCTTTTTTTACTTCCTCAACGAGTTTTCCCTGCCAATTTCCGACATCGGCTTCACGCAAGTCTTTGCACTTATGTATTTCCATTCCCAAAGCTTCGGCAATAGGTTTTACGGTTTCATAAGCGCGGGATAAATCGCTGGAATAAATCGCATCTATATGAAAATTTTTTGAAACATACTCAGCTGTGGCTGCCGCTTGTGAGTAGCCTACCTCATCAAGCTCAACATCCATCTGTCCCGAAAAACGCTTTTCTTTGTTTCCCTTGCTGTATCCGTGGCGAATGATAATAAATTTTACCGTCTTCATTTTTCCTCCTCTCGCCTTGCGAGAACGAACGGGGCAAAAAGCTCCTAAATATGCCGCTTTGAGGCGGGTTCGGGTTTAACTGCTCACCCTAGTGGAATCTTCTGTAGTTTCCCTGCTTTGCAATCTGTCCTATTGATGAATCAGGAATTTCTTCATCGCCGAGTAACAACAGCGGAGTTTCGTTCAAAACATAATCAAGATACTGTGCATCAAGATCAGATGGAAAGGCTGATGCCATTTTGAGCAACTCATTTGTGCGGCCTCTTGGTGAATGGCCGTCCGAACCTATAAACGATGCCATCTGTTTGTTTATAAGTTCTTTTGCAAGAAGAAACTCGTTCATACTTCCCATACCTGCAAGTGACGATGCGTTTATCTGAAAAAGCACTCCCATTCTGCGAAGGTAATTCAGAAATTCATAATCATTCTGACAGTAAGAATATCTTTCGGGGTGAGCGAATATCGGTTTTAATCCGAGTGATTTTATTTCGTTGAAATATTTTTCAATTCTTTGCGGAATAAACTGTATGAAATTAAACTCAACCAATATATATTTTGTATTGTTGATCGTCAGCCTTTCTATGTCCGCATAAAATATGTCGTCATCGGCATAAACCTCTGCACCTTTATATAATTCCGGACACTCAAAGTCTTTTGCGGCAGATTTCAGCTCATCAAACAAAGCATCTCTTTTATTGATAAACTCATCTATATCCCCACCGCACTTTATATGCGGAGTAAATATAATAGCACTTATTGAATTTTCGTTTGCGAGTTTCAGCATTTCAAGAGATTCAGATAAATCCCTCGCACCGTCATCTATTGAATTGAGCGCGTGACAATGAATATCTATCATCTGTTTCCCTCCGTTCAAAAAATTGCTTGACCTATAGCGGTTTTACTGTTATAATAATTTTACAAATTAAAAAAGGAGATTTTTACTATGATCGGTTTAGGCACATGGACTTGCAAAATTGACACAATGATTTTTAAAGGTGATGTTACTCTCACCATTTCTGATAACGGCGGAGATTATGATTTCGAATTAATCCTTCCCGGCGCAGATGCACCCGACTTTTCAGTCAAAAACATCGTTGAGGACGGAAATACTCTTTCAGGTATCATCAATATCGACCTTCTTAAAGGTAAGGATATTCCGATTTCTCTCACATTTGACGGCGACACATTATCAGGCGGTCTTACAAATGTTCCCTTCATCAAGAAGATCAACTTCAAAGACGGCAGAAGGGTTAAATAATAGGGATGTAAAAAAAGCGCATACCGCATAAAACAATGAAAAAGGGGTTTTGATAGGTTCATACCTATCAGAACCCCTTTTAAAATCATAAAATATAAACTTAAGTTTTATGCTACAAGCAAACTTCGCCACTCGACGTACCTTTGTACGCCTTCGGGACTCAGAGTACTTGTTCTGCATCTTTTTTTCCTATCCCTAAAAACTTTCGTATGCACCGAGGTATTCTTCAAGGGTTTTTCCGGACGATTTAATGTCTTTTGCCATTTCAATGCCGACGAAACGCCAATGCCAAGGCTCATAGGTTATTTTTGTTATATCCGTTTTATCCTTGGGATATCTCATTATAAAACCGTAATCAGCCGCATTTTCACAAAGCCATCTGAAAGCTGCTGTGTTTTCAAATGATGTTTCAAGGCTTACGATATCCATAGCAAGACCTGCGTTATGTTCACTCGTTCCGGGAGGTAAGATAACCTGTGCCGCTAAGTCTGTTGCCTTCGCTTTGGAATATCCCTGATTCTGATATACTGCTATTCTGTTTTCAAAATTTATTTTCTGTCTGTCATAAGTTCTGTAACCTGAAACCGGAGTAAGTATTATACCTTCAGCTTTTGCAGCATTGAACATTTTTATGTAATACGGTGCAACTCTTGAATCCAATTTCTCACCTGAGCCTATTTCGCTCAGAGTTGAAAGATTTAATTCAAAATTTTCGGGTAAAATATAATCACGGTTTACAAGAAGTCTGTTAAAAGGTACTGTTGTATCAGTAATCACAGGATCAAACCCCGCATACGCATAAGCATATGTTGACTCTTCTTTCGTTGTATTTTCTGTAGTAGTTTCAGTTGTAGTTTCAGTTGTAGTTTCCGAAACCTTTTCCTCGGCGGTCGTCTGAGCTGCCGTCGTTTCAGTTGTGCTTGAATTTACCGTTGCATCAACCGGCTGTGTTTGAACTTTACCTAATTTCAGCCAACAACCAAAGAAAATAACCGCTACTGCAATTATAATGCACAAGATAACAACAATATCACTTTTCCTGCATTTTTTCACATCCGAAACCCCTTTTCAAATTTACTGTTACAGATTTTTTCACGCTTTTTATTTTACTATAATAGTATAAGCTGTGTCAAGAATATTGTAAATTTATTAAATTTTTAAAAAATTTCAAAAAACATCTGTTCAAGTTGGAAAATTTGTGATATAATCACTTTAAATTAAATTGATTTATCCGAAAGGGGTATATGTCATGAAATCAAGAATTTTAAAAATCGTAAGCATTTTAATGGCACTTGTATCTGTTTTATCACTTTGTGCTTGTGAAATCACACCTTTGTTTGAAACAGAAACAACAACTGAAAAAGTAATTGTTACAAAGACACCTATCACAGGTGAACGCAATACAGCGATTGCTTATTTCAATAAGGTTGTAAATGCTCTTAAAGAAGAAAAGCCCAACGCTGAAGGTGTTATTGAAAGAAAAGCCAGAGGCTTTGAATGTGCTGATGAGCTTTTGAAGGCTAACCTTTCTTCACTTGCAGACAAAGCACTCGACAAGGTAAAGATGGGTTACGCACACGGCAACGCTGAACAGGATTTCAACGAGTTCATGTCAGTTAACGGCGAAACATGGGTAAGTAAGCTTGAAGCAACAGATGTTCAGAACATTCTCTGGATTGATCATAATAAGGAAACATACAGAATCGTTATCCTTCTCGGTACTGAAGAAAATCCTGTAAAGGGAGAAGGCACATACGGTAAGTTCTACAACATCGCTGATAAAGATGCTATCATGGCAGAATTTGAAGATGCAAAGAATTACTTTGAACTCAAAGATTATTCAACAGTTTATCATGACGGTAAGATCGTATGTAACATTGATAAGGAAACAGATCAGGTTAAATCAATCTCCTATCAGAAATATGTTACAGTTACTGCAGAAGGTAAGGGCGTAAATAACCTCGCTTCAATCGGTGATCAGACAATCACATTTGAGTTGACAGAAGATTACACTTACAACTTCGACTACTCATATCTCAATCCCGAACCCGAAACAACAACAGCAAAATAATATATCCTCACTTAAAGGGGAGTAGCTTGTAATTTATCCATCAACAACCGTTATTTAAATAACTGGTGGATAAACCCATGTGGGAAGCAAGACCTTTAACAGAGTCTCCGACGGCACTGTTAAAGGTCTTTTATATTTTTTATAAACTTTTTGAAAGGAAGAGTATTATGAAGTACTATCTTGAGCAGATTGAAAATGTCTTTTCAGCTGTAAAGAGCAGCGTTGAAGGTCTTTCATCTGCAGAGGCTCAGAAGCGCCTCGAAGAAAACGGCAAAAACAAACTCGACGAAGGCAAAAAGAAAACTATGTTCCAGAGAGTTTTGGAACAGCTTTCTGACCCGATGATTATCATTCTCATCGTTGCAGCATTTATCTCTGCAATTACAGAATGGTTTGAACACGGTTCTTTCCACTTCGTATTCCCGACAGACACAGTTATCATCCTTGTAGTTGTTGTTATCAACACAGTTCTGGGTGTTATTCAGGAAAGCAAGGCTGAAGCCGCTATTGAAGCTTTGCAGGAAATGTCCGCCGCAACCTCCAAGGTTTTGCGTGACGGCAAACTCGTTCAGGTACGAAGCGAAGACCTCGTTGTAGGTGATGTTGTTATCCTTGAAGCAGGTGACGCAGTTCCCGCTGACTGTCGTATCTTTGAATGTGCAAGTATGAAGATCGAAGAAGCTGCACTGACAGGTGAATCTGTTCCTGTTGATAAGATTATCGCAATCCTCACCGGCGACAAGAACAACGAAGTTGCTCTCGGTGACAGAAAGAACATGGCATACATGG
>JAFRZS010000258.1 GCA_017442445.1 Clostridia bacterium | reverse complement strand
TCTTCAACATTACGCGAAAGGCGGTGAATTTCATCAATAAATAACACATCGCCTTGGTTAAGTGAAGTTAAAATAGCAACCAAATCGCCCTGTTTTTCAATCGCAGGGCCCGATGTAATTCTTAAATTTACACCCATGTGATTTGCGATTATTCCTGCAAGTGTCGTCTTACCAAGACCCGGAGGGCCGTACAGAAGTACATGGTCAAGTGATTCGCCTCTTTTTAAAGCGGCATTCATATATATATTCAGTCTTTCCTTGACTTTTTCCTGACCTATGTAATCTGATAAAGTTTTAGGTCTTAACGATGTTTCAACCTCTTTGTCTTCATTCACAAGCTGAGGTTCAATAATTCTGTCATCCATGCTTTTTCCTCTTTTATAAAAGGGTGAGGGCGAAGCCCTCCCGATATTCTGCATTCTGCATTCTGAACTCTGCATTTAGGCGGATAATATCCGTCCCTACGATTATTGCTTCAAAGCTAATTTTATTATATCCTCTACCGTCATTGACGGATCCGCTTTTGAAACCATAACGGTAGCTTCCGACCTTGTGAAGCCAAGTGCAACAAGTGCATTGAGTGCTTCATTCATGTTTGAGTTGGTCTGTACTGCTGTTACAGCTTCAAGCTGTACATCATTTGAGTCCGTATATGTGCCTGTTGTCATTTTATTCTTAAGCTCTAAAACAACACGTTGTGCGATTTTCGGGCCTACTCCCTGTGCGGCTGTGATTGCCTTTACGTCACCTGTTGCTATTGCAAGAGCGAGTTTATTCGGAGTCAGCTGTGATAATATCGCCAATGCCGCTTTGGGACCTACACCTGAAACCGATATGAGATGCTTGAAGCACTCAAGCTCACTCTTATCATAAAATCCGAATAAGTCCATGGCATCTTCACGTACGTTGAGATATGTGAAAAGTGTTATCGGTTTTGTTTCACCTGTTATATGTCTTAAAGTGGTTGCTGTTGTCATACATAAGAAAGCTACTCCGTTGCAGTTTATCGCAACGCTTGTTTCGTCTGTATGTACTATTTCACCTGTTACGGAATAAAGCATTATCTCAACCTCCCGAGTAATGAACCGCTTGAATGTGCATGGCATATTGCCATAGCTAAAGCATCGGCAGTATCATCAGGCTTGGGAACAGCTTTCAGGTTTAAAATAACCCTTGTCATTTCCTGAACCTGTTTTTTCTCTGCCCTGCCGTAGCCTACAACACTCTGTTTTACCTGAAGCGGAGTATATTCAAAAATCTCAACACCTTTTTTCTGTGCCGCTAAGAGCAATACTCCTCTTGCCTGACTTACGTCTATTACCGTCTTTGCGTTGGTATTGTAGAAAACTTTTTCTATCGCCAATGCTGACGGCTTGTATTTATCTATTATCTCACAAATCTCGTCATATATGCTCTCTAATCGGAGATTGAAGCTTGTCTTAGCTTCAGTTGTGACTGCACCGTAATCAAGTACGTTGAAGCTGTTCCCGACATAGTCAATAACTCCCCATCCGACTATTGCATATCCGGGGTCAATACCCAAAATTATCATTTTTTATCCCTTTCACGAATCACCATTCTGGTCGGTGTTCCTTCAAGTCCGAAAACTTCTCTTATCTGATTATCAATATATCTCTGATAACTGTAATGGAATAAATCCTTGTTATTTACAAAGCAGACAAACGTCGGCGGACGTGTTGATGCCTGAGTCATATAATAAATCTTTAATCTCTTACCTTTGTCCGTCGGAGGTTGTACTCTTGCAACCGCATCAGCAAGAAGATCATTCAATTTACCTGTTGAAATACGCATAGCATTCTGTGAATCAACAAATTTTATAAGCTCAAAAAGTCTGTCAATTCTCTGACCTGTTTTTGCGGAAATAAAGATTATCGGTGCATAGGACATGAAAGCAAAATCCTTCATGAGATCCTTGCGGAATTTATCCATTGTCTTTCCGTCTTTTTCAACCAAGTCCCACTTATTAACGGCAATTATACAAGCCTTGCCTTCTTCAAGTGCGATACCTGCAACCTTTGAATCCTGCTCTGTAAAGCCTTCTGTTGCGTCAATCATGATGACACAGACAGTTGCTCTGTCAACCGCAAGTTTTGCTCTGATAACACTGTATTTTTCAATATTGTCTTCAATACGGCTTTTTCTTCTGATACCTGCTGTATCAATGAATACAAATTTTCCGTAATCGTTTTCTATGAGAGTATCCGTTGCATCTCTGGTAGTTCCCGCTATGTCGGAAACAATCATTCTTTCCTCACCCGCGATTTTGTTTACAAGTGAAGATTTACCTGCATTGGGTTTACCAATAACTGCAACCTTGATAACATCTTCGTCTTCTTCAACTTCATAGTCTGTGACAGACTGTACCTTTTCAAGTACTGCATCAAGCAAATCACCTGTGCCGTGACCGTGAACAGATGAAACTGCGATGGGCTCACCTAAACCTAAGTTGTAGAACTCATAAAATTCCATCGGCATTTCACCGACTGTATCGCACTTGTTTACACAAAGAATAATCGGTTTGCCGCTTTTTAAAAGCATTGTAGCAACCTCATGGTCTGTTGCCACCACACCTGTTCTGATATCTGTTACAAGTACAATAACATCGGCACTTTCAATCGCAACGTTTGCCTGAACGCGCATCTGTGCCAATATCTTATCGTTGCTGAACGGCTCAATACCGCCCGTATCAACAAGTAAAAACTTGTGACCGAGCCACTCACAGTCTCCGTATATTCTGTCTCTTGTAACACCGGGGGTATCATCTACTATTGATAATCTGCGACCGGTCAGTTTGTTGAATAATGTAGATTTTCCGACATTCGGTCTGCCGACTATCGCTACAACAGGTCGTGCCATTTCTTTCAGTCCTTTCTTACTCTCCGAGGAACGCATATAAAAGCTCACAACCGTCATTGGGTATCACTTTTATATTTACTCCAAGCTTATCTGACAGCTCGTCAACTGATACATCATCAAGGAATATATCTCCTTCATGTCTTAATGACACAGACGGTATCAGAATCTCTGAGCCTAACTCTTTGCCGGATAACTGCTTTGCAATATCTTTACCGCAGATAAGTCCTGCTACGGTTATTTTTTCTCCGAAAGTTTTGTTAATAATTTTATAAACATTAATTTGAAGACCGTCAACTTTTTCTTCAAGCTGTTTTGCAAGTGACGATATCAGGGGATATGCTGCCTCACCCGTAACCGTTGTTATTGTTCTTTTAAGCGTACGGTTTTCAACATTCTGAAGCTCATCTTCAAACTCACTTTTCAATAACGCCCACATACCGACACCGTTTTCTAACTGCAAAAATTCGCCGTAGAAATCAGCATCGGGTATTTCTTTTTCCGCCATGAGATAAAACTCATCGGCAGCATAAGCAATTATCTCTTTATTATACCACATAAAATGTGAATTGAAAACACTTATTCTTGATAATACGTCATTTGCGGTAGATTTATTATAAGAATTTATCTCACAAAGACCTTCTCTATGGTCCGTAAGTCCGACAGGCACCGCCGCAATACTTTGCACTGCGGGATAAAGCTTTGCTAACTCCGATAAAGAGAAGTCGAGTTCATCACCGTCATTGACCCCCGGACACAGCACAAGCTGAGTATTTATTTTTATTCCCGCATCTGCAAACTGTTTGAGATATTTTAAGGACTCACCTGCAAAAGGATTGCCCATCATTTTAACTCTCAATTCAGGGTTCATCGTGTGAACTGACACATTTACGGGACTGATATGCATTTTTATAATTCTGTCAACATCATGTTGATTCAAGTTTGTAAGTGTGATGTAGTTGCCGAATAAAAACGAAAGTCTTGAATCGTCATCCTTGAAATAAAGACTCTCTCTCATACCGCGAGGCAACTGATCAATAAAGCAAAACATACACTTATTCTTACAATGCCTTTGCTTGTCCATAAGGTATGTTTCAAAATTAAGACCGAGATCCTCGTCCTCTTCCTTACGGATTCTTATTTTGTTTTTCAGAGATTTTTCTCTCTTTATATCAATCACAAGTTTTTTGTCATTGATATAAAAACGGTAATCAAGAACATCATTGATTTCATTACCGTTTATTTTCAAAATTATATCTCCGCTTTTAAATCCTTTTTTCTCCGCAATAGAACCTTTATCTACGGAATAAACTTTTACTGACATAAATACCTCTAAAAATGCAAAATGCAAAATATCGGGAGGGCTTCGCCCTCACCTTTTTGAATCGTCCCACTTTTGTTCTAAAATGAACCTTTGTGGCACGAAAATTTATCTTTACTTAATACGCCATAATGTCTTTAGTGTTTTATAAATTTAAATTGTGTCAACAGAACCGTCCCTCCGGCACTCTTAAACATTACTCAAAATTCTGAAATATTCATCATATCGCTCGTTGACATATTCGGCAACGAGGTTAATCATCGGTTTTGGATCGTTATCTCGGTAGAATGAATCAAACGCGTTATAGTAACGCTTACGGTCGGTAAACTTAACATTGATTGCAGGATAACCGTTTCTGATAAGTTCAAGATTCATTATCAGGCGTCCCGTTCTGCCGTTGCCGTCAACAAACGGATGAATACCCTCAAATTCAAGATGAAACAACGCAATTCGCTTGATTACATTCATTGTTTCCTTGCGTTCTTCATTTATCTCAAGAAGTTCGTTCATTTTCGACTCAATCAGATAAGGCTGTACAGGCTCGGTAAAAGCACCCATTATACGCACCGGAATACGACGATACACTCCTTTATCCTCAGGCTGATGCATCAAAACAAGCGAGTGAATAGCTTTTATAGTTGAATCGTTTAAAGGTACATTTTTTTTGGCAACATCTGCAACATAAAAAAACGCATCACGATGTCCGACAGCTTCAAGATGGTCTTTTAGCGGTTTCTGATCTATCGTTACCCCCTCAAGCACCATTGCGGTTTCTTGGAGTGTAAGTGTACTTCCTTCAATCGCATTAGAATTATAGGTGAACTCCACCATAAATTCCTGACGCAGACGATTCAACTCTCCTTGCGTCAAAGGACGCATTGTATCAAGTTGCTTTTTCTTTCGTTCTATTTCATCAAAGATATTCACTTTTGACAATCTGCCGTCAGCAGGTTTTGCGGCATTTTCGGGAATCATATAAAGATTTCCTTTGCGAGTTACACCCTCGATTTTGCCGTTTGCACAAAGCAATCGTACACGGCGGGCGGAAATCCCCCACTTTTCTGCGGCTTTGGATACCTTAATATAGTTCATCAGAGTTGCCTCCTAATTGAAGTCGAAATCACACAAATATATCATAGCACAAATTAGGAACAATATCAACAGTTTTTTGTCTGTAAAACAAATCAAATCATTCCCAATTCTAAAAATCAGGAACGATTTATTTTTCATTACTATTCTGATTTAAGCTCACACAGTTCTGTCCACTGTGTTATGAATTTTCCGCAGTGCCATTTTTAAGTAAACCCATATTTTGTTGAGATAAAATT
Source organism: Clostridia bacterium (assembly GCA_017442445.1). Classification (GTDB taxonomy): domain Bacteria; phylum Bacillota; class Clostridia; order Oscillospirales; family Acutalibacteraceae; genus RGIG2945. The sequence continues at coordinate 1,665 of JAFRZS010000258.1, read as the reverse complement.
GTTCAGAGTGCCGTTTTGAGCGAGGCGATAGCATGTAAGATACATCGCCGAACGAAAAATGGTGCTATGGCAATTAAACAATCTTCAAATTTTGTTGTGCTAAAATCGGTTGTAGTGCGGTTTTGAAGCGAGAGTGCCGTATATAAGATACTGCCTCTCGCGAAAAATTGTGCTATGGGCAATTTAGCTAACCTTTAAACTTATTGAGATGAATTTTTTCGTAGTGCTGTTTTGAGTGAAGGTGCTACATATAAGATACTCAGCAACCTTATTATATTGTTGCGATAAAATTGTTCAGAGTGCCGTTTTGAGCAAGGCGATAGTATGTAAGAAACATCGCCGAACGAAAAATGGTGCTATGGGCAATTTTAGCCAACAATAAAATGCAAAAAGGCAGAGATGAACACAAGTTGCTGCATTCCCTCTACCTCTGCTTTTTTTGTTTTAAGACGGATTGCGTCTTATTTTTCTGTAGAAACTACTTTTCTTCCGTTGTAGTATCCACATTCAACGCAAAGTCTATGCGGTCTTTTTAATTCACCGCACTGTGGACAAGCAACAAGCTCAACCTGCTGCATCTTCCAAACGCTGCTGCGTCTGCTGTCTCTTCTTGCCTTTGATACTCTTCTTGCCGGTACCGCCATGTCAGCACCTCCTTAAAAAATTAAAAATTTAAACTTTTTAAAGCTATTCGTCCAATAATCTGCTCAGAGCTTCAAGCCTGGGATCAATCGGCTTTTTACAGCTGCATTGTCCTTCATTGAGATTTTGGCCGCAAAATGTACAGAGTCCCTTACAGTCCTCTTTACACAGTTGCTTACTCGGTAGCTCGAGGAATATATCCTCAGTGACTAATTCGTCAAGGTCAAGACGCATATTCTCCACAAGAATAAAACTACCGTCTTCACTATTATTAAGGGTTGCTACTAAAATGTGCTCAACGGGAATGGTAATCTTGCTTTGCAAGTCCGTTGCACATCTGTCGCAGCTACCGTAAAAAACAAAGTCTGCCGTTGCTTTAAGCTTTACAATACCTGTACTGTTTTTTACACTACCCTCAACGACGATTGGTGTCTGAAAAGGCTTTTCACCGTATATCTCTTCGTCAGACAAAGACATCTCATAACTGAATGTCTTTTCGGCGCCGATATTATTAAAAATAGGTTCAAGCTCAATAATCATAGAACACCTCTGAATATCACACGGATAGTATTATAAGGTTTTCAAATCGCTTTGTCAACCTTTTCTAAGAATTTTTGTCAGATTTGCTCACAAAAATCAAAGATTTCTTTCGGAAGTTCATCTGCATCAGCAGAAACTGTAAGTGTAATCTTTGTATCTGTTGTTTTTGAGAGATCGGAAAGCTTCTTCAAAAATACTGCGAGTTCGTTGAAATCTCTTCCGCCGATGCGTAATGTTGCATCAATAAGGATATCTGTGATATCGTGGTCACCTGCGCAGATGCCGCTGATGAAACCGTAGAATGCTTCATAACCTGAGATGCCGTAATGCTCAACTCCTACGAGTCTTGCTCTGTAATTTACTTCGTATGTAAGTAATGTTTCCTTTTCTACGCAGATAACATTACCGTTTGACATTTCAACAGCTGCCTCAACCTCTGCAATAAGTCTTTTTGTTTTGCCTGAACCTTTGTGTCCTAAAATT
>JAFRZS010000257.1 GCA_017442445.1 Clostridia bacterium | reverse complement strand
GTAAAGGGTTTTTTAGAAATTTTATTAACTTTTTACAATATCGTTTCAGAATGTCGTGTCACATGACATCCTATATTCACAGAAACAGGCAATCCTGCTATGTGAGTCGGCGCTGTTTCAATGTTTACAGCCAATGCGGTAGTCTTTCCGCCGAAGCCCTGAGGGCCTATATCAAGAGAATTTATTTTCTCCAAAAGAGCATTTTCCATGTCAGCATAGTATTTATCGGAATTTCTTTCAGAAACAGTTCTGCAGAGTGCTTTCTTTGCAAGATATGCACACTGCTCAAAATCTCCGCCTATTCCGACGCCGACTACAATCGGCGGACACGGATTGCTTCCTGCTTTTCTGACAGTATCAACTACATAGTCAATTATATCTTCCCTTGAGTTTGCAGGAACCATCATTTTAAGAGAACTCATATTTTCACTTCCGAAGCCTTTAGGAGCAACGGTAAGCTTTACTCTATCTCCGTCAACTATTCTTGTATGTATAATCGCAGGAGTGTTGTCACCTGTATTGACTCTCCTTAACGGATCACCGACAACCGAACACCTGAGAAGTCCTTCGGTATAGCCTTTTCTGACGCCTTCGTTTACTGCCTTTTCAAAGCTGCCTCCGACAAAATGAACATCCTGACCTATTTCAGCAAAGATAACCGCCATGCCCGTATCCTGACAAATCGGAATATCAAGCTCTTTTGCGGCATTAAGATTTTCAATCAGATCTTCCATTATACCTTTCGGTAAAGCTTCTGTTTCATTTTTTGCCGCACAAGTTATACATTTTGCGAGGTCATCTGGTAAAAATTTATTGGCTTCTATGCAGAGTCTCGCAACCTCTTCGGTTATAAATTTAACATCAAGCTCTCTCATAAACTTTTTCTCCGTTTACAAAAACTGCTCTCGGTCTTACTCTGATATCAGTAGGCATGTCTTCAAAAATGCTGAAATCAGCATCCTTACCCACTGCAATTGAACCGACCTTATTATCAATTCCGCAGATTTCTGCAGGATTTATTGTTATAGCCTTCAAAGCTTCATATTCATCAAGACCGCCTCTTACCGCTACTGCAGCGCAAAGGGGTAAAAATTCCTGAGGAATAACATCATGGTCTGTAATTATAGCAAATTTTATACCCGCTTTTGATAACAGAGCATCGCTTCCAAAGCTTTTATCTCTGAGCTCAGGCTTTGATCTTTCACAGATATTCGGGCCTGATAATATCTCAACATCTTTATTAGCCAATTTATCAGCTATAAGATATCCCGAGGTTGCGTGAATAAGTTTGTATTTAATATCAAACTCTTCCATAATACGAATAGCTGTCATAATATCATCAGCTCTGTGAGCATGGATAAAAGCCATCGTTTCACCCTCAAGCAAGGGCTTTAAGGCTTCAAGCTTACTGTCATAATCAGGCTCTTCTTTTTCTATATACTGCTGTGCTTCATAAAGCTTCGACCTTATGAGTGCGGCAGTACCCATTCTTGAAAACGGCATTACATTTCTGTCGGCATACTCGTGTTTCGGATTTTCACCAAGTGCAAATTTCATACCGACATCTTCTTTTACAAGCATTTCGGAAATATCGTCACCATAGGTTTTGACGGCAGAAATTCTGCCTGCGATAGGATTTGAGCTTCCGGGACTTACAACAACTGTTGTTATACCTGACATCAATGCTTCGGAAAATGTTTTATCAAAAGGATTTATCGCATCTGTGACTCTGACTTCAGGGGTTATAGGTTCAGACATTTCGTTATAATCTTCATCATCAACGCTGTCATCTGACAGTCCGATATGGGTGTGTCCGTCAATAAATCCCGGGAAAATATACGCACCGCCTGCATCAACAGCTTCGTTCTTTTCATCAAAATCAGCCATTTCACCGATTTCAACAAATTTTCCGTTTTCCGTTTTGAGATATCCGTTCTCAATTATACCCTGTTTATCCATGGTATAAATTTTTGCGTTTTTAATGAACATACTTATTTGTTCTCCAATAATTTTTCAACAGTTGCAAGTTTTACGCAGACACAAAGTATCTTTGTTGCCGTTTTGAGCTCATCAACTGAAGGGAATGTCGGTGCAATTCTGATATTCTTATCATCGGGGTCTTTGCCGTAGGGATATGTTGCACCCGCACCTGTGAGTACAACTCCTGCTTCTTTACAAAGCTCAACAACTCGTTTTGCACAGCCGTTCATAACATCAAGGCTGATGAAATATCCGCCGTTGGGATTTTCCCATGATGCGATATTATAAGGCTTAACAGAGTTTGCAAGTTCTTCAAGCACTATTTCAAACTTGGGAGCAATAATTGCTGCATGGCGCTTCATGTGAGCTTTGATTCCGTCAAGATTTTTGAAATAGAGCGCGTGTCTTAACTGATTGATTTTATCGTTACCGATAGTCTGCTTTGACATACGGTTTTTAATCATTTTAATATTGTTGTCAGATGCCGCAAGTGCCGCAACACCTGCTCCGGGGAAGCTGATTTTTGAAGTTGAGGTTACTTCAATTATCATATCCTCATTATCTGTCTTTGCACATTCGTCAAAGATGTTGAGAAGCTTGTCAGGTGTATCGTTAATATCGTGAACGCAGTAAGCATTATCCCAGATTATTCTGAAATCTTCAGCAGCGGGTTTTAATGCTGCAATTCTCTTTACAGTTTCATCGGAGAAAGTAATTCCCTGAGGATTTGAATACTTAGGTACACAGAACATACCTTTTACTGTTTCATCCTTGATAAGCTCTTCCAGTACGTCCATATCAGGACCTTCCGAATTCATCGGTACATTAACCATTTCTATTCCGAAATACTCACAGATAGTAAAGTGTCTGTCATATCCGGGTACGGGACATAAAAACTTAACCTTATCAAGCTTTGCCCAAGGTGTTGAACCTGCACCATGAGTCATACACTGTGCAACAAAGTCGAACATCATATTAAGGCTTGAGTTTCCGCCGACAATTACATTTTTGACGTCAACTTCCATAATCTCTGCAAAAAGTTCTTTGCATTCTGCTATACCGTCAAGGATACCGTAATTTCTGCAATCAACCCCGTCTGCACCCTTCATTACTGCATCAGAGCTTAATGTATCGAGCATTTCATTTGTAAGATCAAGCTGGTCTGCACCGGGTTTTCCCCTTGACATATCAAGCTTTAACCCTTGATCTTTGAAGTCCTTATATAACTTTTCTAACTGAGCTTTTTCAGCTGAAAGCTCCTCATTATTCATCATACGATATTCTGCCAAAATTTCCGCCTACTTTCTTAATAATTACACGTTGACTATTGTACCACAAGTATATACCATTTTGCAAGTTTAAATTTGATTTCTTGCAAATTTTTTACTTGAAGATTTATAAAATATTTGTTATACTATAATTTAATATAGCAAAGTTAGGAGTGAAATTCTTTGCCTATAAAGATAGACAACAAATTACCCGCTAAACAAATCCTTGAAAATGAGAATATTTTTGTTATGCCTGAGGACAGAGCTGTTACACAGGATATCCGTCCTCTTAAAATAGTTATACTTAATCTCATGCCCACAAAGGTAGAAACTGAAACTCAGCTTTTAAGACTTCTGAGTAACTCCCCTATTCAGGTTGAAGTTGACCTTCTCCAAATGGCAACTCACGTTTCAAAAAATACGTCTGCTGAGTATCTTCTCAATTTCTATAAGACCTTTGATGAGATAAAGGATAATAAATATGACGGTATGGTGGTAACGGGCGCACCTGTTGAACAGCTTGAATTTGAAGATGTTGATTACTGGCCAGAGCTTTGCAAGATTTTTGATTGGTCAAAGACAAATGTGTATTCAACCTTTTTCATCTGTTGGGGCGCACAGGCGGCACTTTATCATTTCTACGGCTTGAAAAAATACAAGCTTGATAAAAAGATGTTCGGCATTTTCCCTCATCGCTCACTTGATGCACTCCACCCCATTCTCAGAGGCTTTGACGATGTTTTCTATGTACCTCATTCAAGACATACAGAAATCCGCAGAGAAGATATCGCACTTGTTAAAGATTTGCAGATTATTTCTTATTCTGATATAGCGGGTGTTCATTTGGTTTCTGATATGGCTTGTCGCAATTTCTTTGCAACAGGACACTCGGAATACGACAGATACACTCTTGCAAGAGAATATGAAAGAGATATCAGAAACAACAAGCCTATTGATATTCCCTACAACTATTACCCCGACGATGACCCGACTCAGACTCCCGTTATGCGTTGGCGAGGTGCTGCGAATTTGCTTTTTACAAACTGGCTTAACTATTTCGTTTATCAGCAGACACCATACGATTTAAGTCAATTATAAGGAGAACAGTCATGAAAAAATTTATCAGCATAATTCTTGCAATTACTCTGACAATCTCAATGTCAGCTTCGGTTTTTGCACAAGGTATTCACAACCCCGCAACCTGTGAAAATGAACCTGTTATCATAGTACGCGGAATGGACTTTACAGGTTTATATTATGATGTCGGAACAGAAAACGAAAGACCTGTTCTTTCTGTTGATGTCGGAAAAATCATATCAACTGTTTTCAAATCAGTTTTTATGGGAATTTTTTCATTGAATTTTGATAAATCACTTGATGTTATCTGCGATTATGCCGTCCAACTCCTCGGCGGACTTTCAATGGACAAAAACGGCGACTCCCTTTACAATGTCGGTGTAATCAAATGTCCCGGCAGTGTTGCTGAACACCCCGAATTGCTTGAACGCGGTGACTGTGAATTCGGTATGGTTAAATCCTGTGCTGAAAAATACGGCGCTGATCATACATATTATTTCACTTATGACTGGCGACTTGACCCTTTTGTTGTAGCTGAAGAAATCAACGAAACTATTGAACGCGCCTGTGAAGAAACAGGTCACGATAAAGTAAAAATCGCCTGTGCAAGTATGGGCGGCGTTATGACACTTGCTTACCTCACTGAATACGGATATGACAGAGTCAGCAAGGTACTTTTCCTTTCATCTACATTCTGCGGTATACAGATGCCGTCAGAACTAATGCAGGGCAAAGTAAAATTTGAAGGTCAGGCTATTGCCGATATTGCTACATACGCTGTAAAGGATATTCCCGTAGTAAATGTATTGCTTCAGCTTCTTGAAAAAGCGGGACTTTTTGATTTTGCTGAAAAAATAGCTGATATCATCATTGATAAAACAATGGACAAGGTATCTGAGGAAGTTCTTATAAAAATCCTTTCATATATGCCTGTTATGTGGGCTTTGGTACAGCCTCAGGATTTTGACAAGTGTATTGAATATACCTTCGGTGACTGCATGGAAGAAAACGCAGGTTTCATAAACAGAGTTACAAAGCTTCAGAATATGATGAACGGCAGAAACGAGCTTCTTTATGAAATGATTGACAACGGTGTCGATATCGCAGTTGTTTCAAACTACGGCTCACCTTCAATTCCTGTTTATGAGAGCGCTTCAAAATTCTGCGGTGACATGGTGCTTGAAGCACATCAGACATCAGGCTATGCAACAATAGCACCTTACAACAAAACTCTCGGCGATGACTATGTTGCAGAAAATCCGAAATACTTATCACCTGACAGAATGGTTGACCTTTCAACAGCAATTCTTCCGGAATACACTTACATGATTAAACAGGCTCCTCATGTTTCATGCAGCTACGGCACGGATTACAACGCATTTTTCATGTGGCTTCTTGACTACAGCGGTGACAATTTCAAAGCCGGTGTAAATCCTGATTATCCGCAATTTATGCAGTCAAATACAAATGAGGAATTATTCAAATTCTGATAAAAAATGTCGGTTCATAGGCGTTGTATTCGTAAGGATACAACGCCAGTTTTATTCGCCTTTCGGCGAGTTTTATTGCTTCGCAGTTTTATTGTGCTTTGCACAGTGTTATTCGCTTCGCGAGTTTTGTAACGAATAAAATAACACTGAATCCGAAGGATTCAATAACACTATTGTCCGGTGACAATAATATCACTCTGCCGCAAGGCAGAATAACACTTGAAAAACTTTTCTGTTTTCTATATAATTTATATAGAGGTGGTATTTATGGCGGATAGTATATTGCGAGATAAGGCAAAAGAGTTTGCAAAAGAAATAGTTTTTGCTTGCCGAGATATGAAAAAGGATAAAAAAGAATCAGTCCTGATAAATCAGCTTCTTCGTTCCGCAACCTCTATTGGTG
>JAFRZS010000256.1 GCA_017442445.1 Clostridia bacterium | reverse complement strand
ATTTCAGGTACAAGAGGCTTTGAAAATGCACAGGTAACGCGTGGCGGTGCAGATGTTTCTGAATTTAAAAATACACTTGAATCAAAAAAAATAACAGGTCTTTATTGTGTCGGTGAGTTACTTGATGTTGACGGCGGCTGCGGCGGATTTAATCTGCAGTGGGCATGGTCATCAGGTCTTGCCGCAGGACACTATGCTTCGGAGGTAAAATAATGCTCAGAGTAAATCAACTTAAAATGTCACTTGACTCTGATATCGCCGCTTTGAAAAAAGCTACGGCTGTAAAACTTAAAATTTCACAAAACGATATACTTGATTTCAGCATCGCAAAAAAAGCAGTTGACTGCAGAAAAAAGGATAATGTTTTTTTCGTTTATAATGTAGATGTCACTGTCAGAAACGAAAGCGCAGTTTTGGCTAAATGCGGCAACGATGTTACATCGGTTGAACCGTTTTCTTATACCATGCCTGAAATCAGACGCGAAAGCACACTCCGTCCCGTTGTAGTCGGCTTCGGTCCCGCGGGTATGTTCTGCGCTTTGACTTTAGCAAGAGCAAATCTCAGACCGATTGTTTTAGAGCGCGGTGACGAGGTTGATATAAGAACACAGAAGGTCAACAAATTTTGGACAGATAAATCCCTTGATACAGAATCCAATGTTCAATTCGGTGAAGGCGGTGCGGGAACTTTTTCCGACGGCAAACTTACAACAGGTATAAAAGACCCTCTTTGCCGTAAGGTATTCCTTGAACTTGCTTCCCACGGCGCTCCCGAAGAAATTTTATATTCCGCAAAACCGCACATCGGTACAGATAAGCTTGCAACGGTTGTAAAAAATATCAGAAACGAAATAATTTCACTCGGCGGTGAAATGCATTTCAACACAAAGCTTTCGGATATAATTGTAGCAAACGGTGTTATTCAGGGTGTAAGATGTGAATGTGCCGACAGAAGCTTTGACATTGAAACAGATACCGTTATTTTAGCTATCGGCCACTCATCAAGAGATACAGTAACAACTCTTTATAACAGAGGCATCAACATGATGCAGAAACCGTTTTCCGTCGGTGTCAGAATTGAACATCCTCGTGAATTTATTGACAAGGCTCAATACGGCAGCTTCGCAGGTCACCCTGCTTTAGGTGCCGCTGACTATAAACTTGCGTGTCATCCCCCTCACGGCAGAGGCGCTTATACCTTCTGTATGTGTCCCGGCGGTACTGTTGTTGCAGCAGCATCGGAAGAAGGCGGTGTTGTTGTCAACGGAATGAGTAAATACGCGCGTGATGAAGAAAATTCAAACTCCGCAATTTTGGTCGGCATTGATATCGAAGATTTCCCGACAGACCACCCCTTGTCAGGTATTGATTTGCAGAGAAAAATCGAACAGACAGCATACTCATTCGGCGGTAGCGATTATACAGCTCCTGCCCAGTTGGTCGGAGATTTTCTTAATAATAAAGAGTCAACAAAATTCGGTGCAGTCAAAGCATCATGCCCGACCGGTGTTACTCCGTCGGATATCCGCAGAATACTTCCGAAAAGAGTTACAGATACACTTTCAGATGCTCTTGTAAAAATGGACAAGCAGATAAAAGGTTTTGCGATGCACGATGCAGTTTTAACCGCACCCGAAACGAGAAGCTCATCACCTGT
>JAFRZS010000255.1 GCA_017442445.1 Clostridia bacterium | reverse complement strand
TATGATTTTTGTCATCGTTTTCCTTGACCGGCGAATTCATCGCAACACGCCTGTATATCGCATCGACTCTCGCCATAAGCTCTGACGGAGAAAACGGTTTTGTAACATAGTCATCGGCACCATACAATAAACCTGTAACCTTGTCAATCTCCTGTGTCTTTGCGCTGAGCATAATAATTCCGATATTACTGTTCATTTCTCTCAATGCTTTGCAAACCTGAAGTCCGTCAACATTGGGCATCATAATATCAAGAATTGCTACATCAAAGTCACCGTTATGTATTTCATATTCCTTTAATGCCAACTCACCGTCTGCGGCTTCAACCACTTCGTAGCCGCTTCTTTTAAGATTTATAACTATAAACTCGCGAATGGAGGTCTCGTCTTCTGCAACAAGTACTCTTTTCATTTTTTTCACCCTTAAGAATTTATTACAAAGTTTTTGTCAATGTATTCCGCTGAAATGCCGAAATCGTCCTGACCGTATAATGTGAATGTACAAGCATAAACTGTGCCGAGCTTCTGATTTTCTCTCAGGAAGAGATATTCATTTTCACCCTGTTCATTCAGAACATTCCAGTCTGTTGCGGAAAATTCATATATTGTGGCAAGTTCTGTCTGCCATGAATCGTATCCTGTATAGATTTTAAGTTTTTTGTCAGCTCTGCTGTACTGAGCTTTTACCTGAGATTTGATTGAATCATCAATATAGAGGTAATAATCACCCTTCGGAGACACAAAACACGATTTTACCGTTTGAAGCTCACCGTTTCTGTACCGCACCCAATCTGTAAGCTCAAGCTTTATAAGGCTCTGATTTACAGGCACTGTTGATGCATCTACCGGAGTCTGTACGGGAATTTCAATAAATCCGTCTGCATCTATATCTCGTGACGGCATATTGACACCTCTCCAGGTAGCATTCATTGTCAAAGTGGATTTATCAAGAAGCGGTGCTTCAAGCGCATACTTATCAACAGCTGCTCCGCCGTCAGATGTACTTGCATTTTTCTTGCAGGTAAGAACTTCTGTTATCATCTGTGAATCGCCCTTGTATGCATCAACATATACGATATTTTCAGTCTGTGTGCTTTCGGTGTACATCTTATAATAAGATGTGATATTACCGTCAAGCTGTACCTCTGTGACAAGTGTAATCATCGGGCCGTTCTGATTTTCGTCATAGCCTTCCTGATAGCTGAACATTCTTGCGTATGCTCTTGTCACGGATTGTGATGTATCAAGCATTGTTACGAGAATATCAGTGTTCTTATCATTGTCTATATCCGCTGTTGTTATAAGCGTGTAGTTTTCACTGATAAGTGATCTGATTTTAAACGAAGTTGAAAGTGTATCGCAGCTATATACCGAAAAATACTTGCCGAGTGCTGTAGAATTAAGTCTGCTCCAACCGACAAGAATCTCAGGTATAGCATCTGAGTTCATATCAACGAAATTAACGAAGTCAAGAGAGTTTCCGTAACCGACAAAATCTCCTGCGTTTATCCATCTGTCTTTTACCTTTTTTAATATATGGAGATGAGAAGTGCTGTCATTTCCAACATAGAAAACAAGTGCTTCCTCTCCCTTTTCACCGTCGATATCGTACATTATAAATGATGTTCTGTAATCGCCGTTTGCAGGAGTAAGTAATGTTACGGAATTGCCCACGAAATCGTAGAATTTTTCCTGCACTTCCTTCATTTCATCACTCGCATACGGAGGACGCACAAGCTTCTCAACTGAAATAATTGAAAATGAACAACCGCTCAGAAAGATTAAAAACGCAACAAGGAGTGCTGCTATATTAAAAATCTTAAATTTTTTCAACATATAAAGCCCTCCCTTTTAAAATTATTTTACTGATATTTTAGTTTTATATGTTCCGTAAATCCATGAGTCCGATATATTTTTAAGACTCATTTTTACATCAACTTCCTGTGCTTCTTGCGAAGCAGTTATATTATCAAGATTGATCTCTGCCAATAAGTTATCTGCAGTTATGTCCTCAATCGACTCCTTCGGTCCGACGACGGTCACCTGCATTTTTGACGAATTAAAGCTTATATCTGCAAAATTCTTTTTGTTCAACAATGTTATCTTGCTTGTATCAAGATAAAGAACTTTCTGTGACATCTCTGATAAATCAACCGTAATTTCAAAAACCTCGGTATTGTCCATGATTTTGAAGTTTGAGTTTTCAAGCTTATCCTTTGTCAGCATCAAAGTATTTTTTCTTGCAGCAAGAGAAGAAAAATCTATCTCTGTCAGTACAAGTGAATCGATTTTCGAAAAATCACTTTCCGGCATCGCCACTTTAACAGACACCGGAGAAATATATGTTTTCGGAAGTGCCTGTGTATATGCTGCGGGAACTCCCGAGAAATCAACATCTGTATTTACCTCTCCGGTTTTTAAAACAGGAATGGTTACAATTGCCTTAGCTTCTTCTTCACCGTTTACTTTGATATATTTTCTCTCCATTCCGAATTCATCTGTCGGAACAATCTGTGCTTCAATAACTTTTGTTGATGTCAGCTGTTCTTTGATATCAACCTTTACATAGACATTTTTGATGCTGTTAACTTCCTGTGCGGGACCTGAAATCTGAACCTCTGTTACAGTTTCAGAGTTCAAAGTAATAATGGGATCACCTTTGATGTAACCTTCCGGTACATAATCACCATCATAATCCACGCTTACTGATAAGGGGAATTTTGCTTCCTTATATTCATCAAAATACGCTTCAATGTATTCTGCCGAAACGGCTTCAATCACATAATCGGCTGTTGTATCAACAAGAGATACTTTTAACGGCAATCTTGTTTTTCCTGCCGAGTCAACATAACCTGTCTGCGCAACTACTTCAATTGAATCCGCATTTACATTTTTTGAACCGACAATATATCTCTTACCTGTAATTGTTACATCAACCGTAAACTCGGTCTGACCGAAAAGCTGAAGGTCAAATTTTTCAGGGACACTGTTCTCCATATTTATTTTTACAGGTACATCTTCAATAACTCTCTGTGTTTCGGGACTGAATACCATAGCAACTGATATCCAGATAATAAACGCAAGAACAAACGAAAACGCAAGAGTGAATTTATTACTTGCAAACAAATTCTTTGAACTGAACTTTTTCTTATCACTCATTGTTATCACCCGACATCCTTTCCGTCGGATTTCAATCCGCTCAATATTCCGCGAAGCTTCGCTATAAGACCTGTATCCTGTTTTGTATTTTCCGAAAGCTTTTGCGTAAGTACGTTTTCAAGATTTTCCATTGTAACATCTCTGTAAAGCTCTCCTCTGATAGCATACGAAACAGCACCTGTTTCTTCTGATACCACAAGAATCAATGCATCGCTTTCTTCGCTGAGTCCTATTTCCGCTCTGTGTCTTGTTCCGAGTTCCGTGCTGAGTTCGGGGTTTGATGTAAGCGGTAAAATACATCCCGCTGAAACAACTCTGTCACCTCTGACAACAATCGCTCCGTCATGAAGCGGTGACTTGGGATAGAATATGTTTTCAAGCAACTGTCTTGATATTATCGCATCGAGCTGTGTGCCGTTCTGCGCTATTTCACCTAAAAGTGTGCCTCTTTCAAAAGCTATGAGTGCGCCGACTTTTTTTGCGCTCATTTCTTCTGCTGCCTTTATAACTTCTCCTATCATTTTTTCAATAGACTCTTTGTCATGTACTATATTATTTGCGCCTATCAAAGGAATTTTCTTTGTTATGTTACTTCTTCCGAGACTTTCAAATGCGTGTCTGATTTCAGGCTGGAAAAGTATAAGCAATACAAGAACGATGTTGGAAAATATTGATTGGAAAATATACTGACTTGCATTCATATCAAGTGCAATAATCACAAGATAAATTATCCCTATAAGTACAATTCCTTTTACAAGCTGGATAGCTCTTGTATCTCTTAAAAGCTTTATAGCTCCATATATCAAAAATGTTACGAGTAATATATCCAGGGCATCTGAAAGCGAAAATGATGAAAATACATTTCCGAGTTTTTCAAAAAAATCAGCAATCGTTTCTATGAAAGTCACCGATATTCTCCTCCCTTTTTATCAAAATATTTATTACAATAATTCTATCATAAATTACCGTGATTTTTTCAGAATTCACGGATAATTAACATACTGTTTAAATTTCGATCAAAGATACCGCGTGTGCGGATATTCCTTCTTTTCTTCCCGTAAATCCGAGACCTTCTTCTGTTGTTGCTTTAACATTGATTCTGTCAACATCAAGCTCAAGACATTCTGCAATAAGCTCTCTCATTTTCGGAATATAATCTTTGAGTTTCGGACGCTGTGCAATTACGGTAGCATCAACATTCACTATTGTGTAGCCGTTTTCTTTAAGTCTTTCATATACAGCCTTCAAAAGCACCATGCTGTCTGCATCCTTGTATTCTTCATCGGTATCAGGAAACATTCCTCCGATATCGCCGAATGCCGCTGCACCAAGTAAACTGTCAGAAATTGCGTGAAGCAATACATCTGCGTCAGAATGACCGAGTAAACCCTTTTCATGCGGGATTTCTACTCCGCCTAAAATGAGCTTTCTGTTCTCGGTTAACTTGTGTACATCATATCCGTGTCCGACTCTTATCATTATTTTCCTCCGATTTTATTTACAGCTTCCTTATATTCTTCATATGTCATTATAGTATTGAGAACTTTTATCAACGCTGAAGTTGACAGCTTTTCGGGTAAATCGTGATTTTTCAAAAACTGTGTTCTGAGTTTTTTGCTGTCTGCCCTTCCGCTGAGACCGTCCTCATATAAATCTGTGGTTGTTATGAGTCTTCTGTCGGTCTTCGGTCGCTTTTCAACGACTACTCCGGCATTTTCCAACGCCTTCATAATTACCTCAACCGAAACGCCTTCAACCCCTAACTTGCCTTCCTTTGAAGGCTCGGTTTTTCTTTTTTCTTTACCGAATATATCGGGTATATATGCGTGTTTTATAAGCTCGTTTCTTACTGCTGAGCTTATGTAATTCCGTATTTTAAAACCTGCCGAGTCGCTGTCTGTCAGAATGAGTATTCCGTTTTTCTCGGCGAGTGTTCTTATCATCGCAAGTTTTTCTTTGTCTTTAAAAATACCGAAGCCGTCGGTTGTTATAATAACAGTATCAAGTATGTCTGACAGTTTTATCTTATCATACTTACCCTCTACTATTACCGTTTCTTTTATTTTTAACATTTTATCATTCCTATGATAATAGTAATATCAGTTTTATTATAAGTTTTTCAATCGCAATTTTAGGATCTGAAGAATAGGATTTTAACATCTGATCGCATAAATCCAATTCATCAAGACATTCGCGGATTTTTTCTATCGTAAGATTTCTGTTGTTACTGTTTGCTTTTTTCAGCCTGTAATCTTTACCCTTGTACGCTGAAAAAACTTTTACTCCGTATTCAACTTTTTCTCCTGCCAGAACACAGACCTTTGCTCTGTACATATCAATGAAATTTGATATTATTGCACCCAATATCATTTCCGCTTTAATACCCTGCATATTGAGGTCATAAAGCACCTGAAAGGCTTTGTCTGCATCCTTTAAAATTATTGCTCTGACAAGGTCGAACGCTGACGCTTCAAACGATTTTGAAGCTATATCGTCAATTACGGCTTTCGTGATTTCTCCCTCTCCTACATAATAACACAGTTTATCAAGCTCATTCTGGAGAGTGTTCATGTCATTTCCGCAGTAGGATATTAAATATTCCGCATTTGATCGGCTTAAAATACTGCCTCTTTTAGTTGCACCGTTGGCGAGAATTTTTGAAAGCTCGTTTGGTGTGATTTTTTCAAACGGAACTACACAACCTGCCTCATCAACAGTTTTAACAAGAGTTTTGTGTCTTTCGTTTTTGTTCTCTTTGAAATCAATATTTTCCATCAGAAGAACAATAACCGTCGTTTCCGGCGGATCTGAAAAAATATCAATAAGATTTTCAAACTGTACTGCCGAAAGTGAATCTATTTCAAGATCTGTTATCAAGGTGCATGTTCTGTCTGCCATCATCGGAAAGGTTTCAACTGCTTCTAAAACTTCCTCAACAGATAAATCTTTTCCGTCAAATTTATGAAAATTGAAATCCGTAAAATCTTTATCAACACATTTGGAAACAATCATTTCACTGTATGATTTTTTCAAGAATGCTTCCTGACCGTAAATCAGGTATATTCTTGCGAAATCTTTGTTTCGTATCTGCAGTTTTAATTCCTGTTCGGAGATTTTTGACATCAGTAAATTCCCCTTATCTCATAATTGCCGTTATCGGTACACCTGTAAGAAAGTGTTCCTTCAAGCGCAGTCGAATGCGCGTTATCTTCTGTAAAACCGTTATATGATCTCTGAGAAACCAGAATATTTCCATATCTCTCTGCGTTAAAATTCAGAGGTATCCTGTTGTTACATATCAGTAAATCAGCAGACTTCATTGTATCGGGTAAAACATTATAGTCTGTTTCGTAATTCTTAACTATCAGACCCTCTGTATCTCCGATATCAAAATAAATGCTGTCTTTGAATTCTTTATAATAATTTATCGCTATCTCGTCATCTACCGTCAATGAAAAACTTTCGTTTTCATTCATGAGAACCTTCTGACTGATTTTATCCTCAAGCTTTAACAGCTTTGAATCAGAATTGCACACAAGTAAATCAATATTGTCAATCCTGTGAATCGTCATATATGATTCTAAAGCTTTATATGTATCTTTGTTTGAGCTGTAATCTATAAGCACACACAAATCATCATGTCTGACAGAAATGATATATCCGTCACTTTTAGAAAATAAATCAACTTTTGAAACAGTGTTTTCAAGCATTGAATTAACAATAAAGCTCACAGCAAATGCAACCGCACAAAACAATGCATTGATTTTAAGTCTTCGCCTTTTATCCGCAATAAAAACGAGTGTAAAAGCACACACAACAAGCGCTATTGCTAACCAATATTTAATGTAGTCCTTGTGAACATACACACTTGCATGCGGTACTTTTGACAAAGTTCTTACCACGAACAAAATGAACTTTCCCAAAGTGTTTGTTACATAAGTAAACACAACGGATATCCCGGGTATTCCTGAGAAAATTGCAGTACCTGCTGACAATACCATAACTATAGTTGACAACGATATTATCAACAAATTAGTAACAACCGCTATAAGTGACAGTGTTTTCAAACTGAAAACATATATCGGTATCAAAGCAACAGTTGCTGATATCGTAACTGCAACTGTTGAAATTACGCCTTTTAAGGAAGAGAAGAAAAAGTTATTCTTTTCGCTGAAGCGCTGTGTAAAAAGCTTATACAGTTCGGGATAAATTACGAGTATTCCCAATGTTGCAAAT
>JAFRZS010000025.1 GCA_017442445.1 Clostridia bacterium | reverse complement strand
TACCGTCAAAGTTTACGTCTGCTGCAAACCACTTTGCGTTACCGAGTGTATCCTTTGTGAAGAAGCCGTTGATGATCATTGTTACGATAAAGCTGTCGTCACCGTCAACAACACCGCTACCGTCAACGTCACCGAAGATAACAAGCTCGTAGTTGTTTGTAACACCGTCAGTTGAGTTTAACTGAATGTTAGTGCCTGTGCCGAGAGTTGTGCCTTCGTATGTTACAAAATAGCCGTCATCGGGATAGAATGTTGTGTCAAGTGAGTTAAGGTTTTCTTTAACTCCGTAGATGAATTTCTGATCATCGTCTATCGTCGGAGCACCGATACGCTTAAGAGCCTTCTGTGCGTTAGTAAGTGTTGTTTTGGCATTGTTGATTTGTGTCTGAGTTGACTTAGGATTGCCAAGAACTGAACCTGCTGTTTTAACGGCTGAAAGGAAGGTGCTGTAAGCAGTTGAATCATAAATAGCCGGTGTATATGCTTTGTAGATAGCATTGTTGTAAGCGTCTCTGAGGGCAGCTTTGTTAACATAGATAACATTAGCATAGAGATTATAGCTGTTATAGTTATGTCTGTTACCGCGGCTTGTATCTGTATATGCATTGAAATCAATGTTTACCGTACCTGTTTTTCCGATAGGATTGGAAAGATTGAGGGACGAACTGAAAAGCTCACCGACACCGTCATAGGTTCCGTTATACAAAACGTTGTCTGATTCGTTTGCTGTCATTTTGATTGCTGCAGTTACATTGTCATCACCGTCAACACTGTACTGCCAGAAACCGAATTTCAAGTTGGGAATCTGATTGAGGTTTGTTATACGGCTTGAGTCAACATAGACAGTACCTACACCGCCATCTTCAACATGTTCGTCAGCCGCGTTAGAGGAGTGTTCTTTATAATAGTATTTAGAACCGATACCGTCTTTTTCAAAGAATTCTTCAAATTCGCTTGAGCTGTAAGTTTCCATAGGAGCTGCGCCCGTACTGAAGTTTATGTAGCAACTGTGGGTGCCGCCGCCGACAGCGTGGAAGCCTGTACCCCAGAAAAGTCCCATGTTCTGAACATCCGTTGAATATGTATGAATCTGATCCATGCCTATAGAGATTCCTGAGCTTGAAGGCTTATAAACATAAGAGTATGCGTAAGCATTCTTGGTTGTTCCGTTCTCCAAGGTATATGTTGCAGTCCATTTGATAACTTTGCCTGCATTTGCTGATAATGCACTTGCAAGAGCGCCTGATGTGATTGTTCCTGTATAGGATTGACCTGTAGCTTTTGCACCGGATACATAGTTAGCGGAATTTCCGCCCTTTGCAGTTGCAACGTTAGAATCAACCTTAATTGTTACACTTGTTGCTTCACCACAAGCAAAGTAAATATTTCCGGAAGTATCAGCAGCGCTGGCTGTAAGAACACCGTTTGAGATATTTGCTCTGTCTGCATAGTATTTGAAGTTCTTAGTGGAGTTTGTTGCAAGGTAGATTGTTTCGGGAACATAGAATGTAACGTTTGCGCCTGAGAGTTTATCAACGAAGGGTAAGGATATTTTTTTCTGTGTGCCTGCAGATATATTCTCGGCGGTAATTGTAAATGTGTCTGTTACATCGTCGCAACCTACGCAAGTAGCTGTGTATGTATATGTACCTGCGGGGAGAATGTATGTGTGGTCGTTGTTGATGGGAAGCATAACATTTCCGTCAACGTCAGTAACAGTGACCTCTGCACCCTTAACATTTGTTACGAACTGAGTTGTTGAAGTTTTATATGTTGTTGAGGAGAGAAGGAAGGGCTGAGCATAAGTGATGCCACCGTTACCTATGAAATAGCATCTGACATATCTGTTGATGCTTGATTCATACTTGTTAAGGTCGAAGCAAACACTGCCTTTTGAACAGCTGATAGTATCAATAACATTACCGTCAGCAACTAAAAATGCTGTGTGAGCGTTTTCAATGTTAAATCTGATCTGGTCAGAAACCTGGTCAACATCAACTCTTGTTACATAGGGGAATTCATAAGCTGTTGATACTGAATAACCGCTGAGCTCACCGCGTGAAGATCTTGAAGATGCAAAGAATGTACCGTTAGTCATAGCTGTTCTTGCGTTAGACTGTGTGTTTGAAGGCATAACCATGAACTGTACACCTTTACCGATCTGATCAAGCTCATGAGCATCGTCTTCACAGAAACCGAAGACATTTCTGCCCTGAGGAGCTAAACGCATAAGAACGCGGTCATAGAGATATCTGTCGTTTCTTGTTCTTCCGTCACCCTTGTTAACAAGCTCCATACCTATACATGAGGAGTAATTTGTGAAGAGTTTTGTGAAGTCAGAAATGAAGTCGTTGTCGTAAACTGAAATATCTTCGTCAGCGCCGCTCCACTCACCTGTATGGTTAAGATGTGTGATAGCACCTGCTTTGTGAGCTTTTTCAACAGCACTTGTAGGCCATGTTTCAGCCATACCCATGTATCCGTCACCGCAGTCACCAAAGAAGCTGTTAACGTGAACTTTTTTAAGACAAGCACCGTTGAGCTCGTTACCGTATTTGAGGTCGGTCATGTGTTGGCCGCCTCTGCCGGTACCTTGTGCCATTTGAGCTGCTCTTGCATTTGAAACACCGCGGGCTTCACCGTAAAGCGCTGCCTGATAAGCAAATATGGCGTGTCTGCTTTTTGATGTTGACCAACCGTAGTTGACAGTACCGTGGTCTGTCATAGCGATTGCATCATAGCCTTCTTCGTAGTAACCTTCTACCATGTCTGCGAAGTCAACTTCACCGTCACTGATATTTGAGTGAATGTGGGTTGCCGTACGGTATATTTTCCAGGTGTCCCAGTTAACTGTACCGTAGGGGTTAGTAATTTTGTAATCTTTTTTTCCGATGTGATCGGGGTTAGCAATTTCAGTTGCCGCACTTGCAGTAGGAATAACAGCAAATAGGGAAGATACCATAAGCACTGCCATTAAAACTGCTACAATTTTTTTACAGATTTTCATTGATTTACTCCTTTCATTTCGCAAAAAACTTTTTAGGAAATATAATCCTATCACCAAATAATTATAACAGTATTTTGC
>JAFRZS010000254.1 GCA_017442445.1 Clostridia bacterium | reverse complement strand
TTTTCAGGCACCAATTCCCTCTCATTTTCTTTCTTGAAATCCTTGTTGACCATAAATTCCTGACAGCAAAGAAGTTCGCCTTCTTTTGAATATGTTGAATGTAAAAGTCCGTGAAAACCGATTTCAATAAATTCTGCAGTATTTAAAAAATTACGGATTTTTTCCGCTTCCTCTTTATTGAACCAGAATGAGCCGTTCCAGTTTTCACCTTGATTGCTACAATGCGGTACTTTTCTGAGTCGGTTATTTATATCCCATTCACCTATTACCAACATTGCATTGATTTTCTGATTTAATGCACGGCCAATTTCGTTGAGCACAATATAATCTTCAAGAATATGAGTTCTTGCAACACCCGTTCTTGAAGGTCCGCCGATTTCACGGTCATCGCGTCCCCAGAACCAACCAATATCATCAACAACTATTTGTAATGCAACAGGTATTTTAAAATCGGTAATTTTCATATCTGTCTCCTCGGTTTTACATATTATATTTTGATTATAGCATATTCATAATAATTTCACAATACAAAAAAACTTCCCCGAAGGGAAGTTTTTTTATCATTTGCCTTTTGTTAAAACATTTTCACCGTCAAAGATTATTATACCTTTTCCGTAACCTACCTTACCTTTGTTTGCAAGATGCTTTTTGTAAGCTCTCATCAAAGATGTGGTTTCAGGTAATTCATCAAACGGAGTTTCATTTGGTTTTCCGAATACTCTCCAGCTGTCATGGAATTCATCCTGATCGCCTGAAGCGAAAATTTCAAAATCATCAGCAAAATCAATGATGTTTGAATTTTCGGGATAAAACTCCTTATTTGTAGGATACAAAAGCCATGATGAACATACTAAAGGTAACAAATCACCTTTGCGGTACTCTTTGTAGAATTCATAAGCTTTTTTATATGAATCAAGACGAATATCAAATGTAAAAGGCTCACCTGAGGGTATGTGTATATTGATTACGGGATCCTTTGATTTAAGCTCTATTCCGTGTTTTTTGTAGTCTTCAATCTCACATCCGACAATTTCGTATTCCAGACGTCCGAGCTTGAAGCGATCAAGTCTGAAAAAGCCTATAAACCAACCGCCTACAAAGGTTCCCCAGATGTCATAAACCTTTTTACATTCCATAAGCTTTACTTTTAAATCGCTCATAGAATCCCAATAAACATCTAAAGAAATTCCGTTTTCTTCATAAAGCTTCATAAGATGCTGAGATAACTCCATAAAGTAAATCATATAAAGCTGTTCTTCAAGAAATGATGACTCCTCGGCAATTTCTTCAAGCCTCATTCTGTTTTGGTGATTATTATAGTTCTGATAATCAGCTTCGTATTCTTTATAAAAAGCTTCAAATTCTTTATAATAATCAGTCTTTACAAAGTCTTCACGAACTTTTAAAAGGTCTGCTTTTGCTTCTTCGGGAAACTCTAAAGTATCCATAAAAAGCTTTACATGTTCAAGTCTTGTCATAAAAAGCTCCTAAAATTACCATACGAAATTAGTGTATGTTGCAATACTTACGATATCTTTAACTGTGAAGGGTCTCTTACCATTCTTGTTAACATCAGCATCAACATGTGAACCCATCTTCATATAAGTAAGTCTTCCTGTTTTGATATCAATTTCTGCTGTCAAGAAACCGTCATGATAATTCATTGATACGTCGCTGATAAGTCCTATACTCTTTTTCTTAACTTCAGCAGGTGTCATGATATCCATTGTTCTGCCGTATCTGCTGTTAAGGTCTGCAGGGTTTGTTTCGTTGCCGAACTTATAATTGATTATGTATTTGCCGTTTTTGATTTCCATTTTGATGCTTGTCGGATCAGTAACCTTTGTTGCTACCCAACCGTCAACACCGTAGTTGGTTTCATCTGATTCGCCTTTTTTGTATGTTTTAGTTGATTCTTCTTCAAAGAATCCGAAAAGTGCATTATAGAATGCGGGAACTGCACTGCGGTCACCTTCAAGCTTCTGATACTTAGCCTTTGTATAGCCGGGAGATTCTTTCTTTGCCTTATTTATAGCGTCTGTACAAATCTTAACAATTTCAGCATTTGTATATTTTTTAGCAGCTGTTGTTGAGGGTTTTGTGGGTTTATTATTGTTTGATGTGGGTTTTGTTGTATCATTAGGCTTTGTTGTGCCGTTGGGTTTTGTTGTGTCGCTGGGTTTTGTTGTATCACCGGGTTTTGTTGTGTCGTCTTCTTTAGATGTTGCTTCTGATTCGCCCTCGGAATTGCCTTCTGTTGCTGAAGGATCTGCTTCGCCTTCTGCGTTCTGAACATTTGAGTCTGTTGTTGCGTCTGCAGAAAGAGTTGTTCCGGGTGCATTTGTAGTTGTTTCGCCGCCATTGTCGCCGCCACAAGCTGCAAATGAGAAAAGAGTTACGATTGCTGTAAGTAATGAGATAACTTTAATTACTTTGTTTTTCATTGTTTTTACCTTCCTTTTTATATTTTTAAAAAATATTGCGCAAACTTAGATTACAACCAAATTATAAAACTTTCTGCAAGTTATTATAACTGATTGCCAATGCATCAAACGGATCTAATTCATAGCAGAGATCCTGTTCTACCATGCAGTACTGAATATTTGCTTTGTTACAAGCAGCGATTATATCGTCAAAATCAAGATTACCTTCCAAAACAGGAGCCATTTTAAATTTGTTTTCTGTATCTGGAACAATATCCTTGAAATGACAAACTTCTACTCTGTCTTTAAGACTTTCCAAAACCTTTGCAGGATTCTTACCTGCAACCTGAAGCCAATAGACATCGGGAATGAAGTGCAATTCTTCAAAATTCTCAACGAGATAATCAAACGGTCTTACTCCGTCAAAGGGAACAAATTCAAATGCGTGATTATGATACGCAAGTGTCATACCGTTGTCAAGCAACTTCTGTGCTACAGGTCTGTAGTCAGCGATAAACTGTTTTGCACCTTCAATACTGCCCTGATATCTGGGCGGCATTGAGCCTATACCTATCTGATTGCAGTTATAAATTTTATGTTCTGCAATCAAAGCATCAGTGTCATTCAGAATCCTGTCCTGATTTGAATGAGTATTGCAGATTTTAACTCCGCTCTCCGTAGCGATATCACGAAGCTCCTCTGCTTCAATCGGGCCGATAGCCGAAACCTGAGCATACTTATAGCCGATTTCTGCTATTCTCTTGAATGTGCTTCTGATGTCTTCGGGTGTCTGAGTATATTTTCTCACTGTGAAAAGCTGTGCTCCCGCAAACATAAAATCCCTCCTATATGTTAAAAAATTTCATAGCAATATTAAAATATACAAATATTATTGCGGCATCTGCGACGGTTGTTATCATTGGCGATGCCATGATTGCCGGGTCTAATTTGCACATCTTTGCAACCATAGGCAAAATGCAGCCGACGAATTTTGCAATAATAACTGCACACATTATTGACAGTGATACCACTACCGCTAACATGAGTGCCGATGTTCCCGAAGCCGCTAAGGATTCGGAATTAAAATACATCAGATATATCCTTATACCGTTTACAATAGCAAGAATTGAACTTACTATCAAAGATATTCTGAACTCTTTGAACATTACACGGAAAAAATCTCTTGTACTGATTTCACCAAGTGCAAATCCGCGGATTATCATTGTAGAGGTCTGCGAACCGCAGTTTCCGCCCGTGTCCATAAGCATAGGGATAAAAGAAATGAGTATCGGCAAAGCGGCAAATGCAGCTTCGTATTTTGTTATAAGAAGACCTGTAAAGGTTGCAGAAATCATCAATATCAAAAGCCATAATACTCTCTTTTTGGCGTGTTTAAATACTGATGTTTTAAAATAAGAGTCCTCAATCGGCATCATAGCTGCCATTTTTTCAAAGTCTTCGGTGTTTTCTTCCTGTAAAACTTCAATAGCATCGTCAAATGTTACAATGCCGACAAGTCTGTCTTCATTATCAACTACGGGTAATGCCGCAATATCGTATTTATCAAACATTCTTGCAACATTTTCTTGGTCTTCGTGCGTATTTACCTTGATTATATTTGCATCCATAATCTCGGTAACCAAAGTATCCTCGTCATTTGTCAAAAGCTCAAGCGGTGACAACTGACCCAAAAGCCTTCTGCTTTTTGTTACAAAGCAGGTATTGATAGTTTCTTTAGTAACACCAACCTGTCTGATTTTCTGAAAAGCCTCTTTAACTGTCATATCATCATCAAGATACAAAAACTCGGTAGTCATAATGCTACCCGCTGAATCCTTGGGATATTTCAACAGTTCATTGATTATTTTTCTCGTTTCGCTATCGGTGTTCTTCAGAATTCTTGTGACAACATTTGCAGGCATTTCCTCAATGATATCAACTGTATCGTCGATAAACATATTATCAGTGATTTCCCTGAGCTCGACATCACTGAACGAAGTAATAAGCTGCACCTGTTTGTCAGATTCAAGATAAGAAAATGTATCTGCCGCAAGTTGTTTCGGTAAAAGTCTGAACACTATAGGTACAGCTTTTTCTTCCAATTCCTCAAAAAGTAAGGCAATATCGGCAGGATTCATTTCCTGTAAAATCTCTCTGAGCTTCGGAAAATTTTTGTTTTCCAGAAACTCAAAAATTTCATCAAATACTAAGGTTTGTTCGTCCATAATTTCCTCCTTTGAAAAAATATCGCAGGAAGTAACGGAAAAGCCTATAGTATGACTACTTGAGATGCGTGAGATTACTCAAGATGCCATGATTTTTATAAAATTTTCCGTTCGCGGTAATACTTCGCCCGCCACTCCCGTCATACATCTTTTTCACCTCTTATTTTTCACAAATTTTATGATTGCAAACCAATTCAATCATAATTAATATGATACAACTTTTATCGCATTTTGTCAACGAAGAAATTGTTTTCATATACATACTGAATTCAATACAAAAGGGACAAGAGATTTTCCCTTATCCCATTACCCTGTTATGCTATTCTCTTGTTCCGAAATTTCACTTCATTCAATGCTCCGGTGAGGTAAATTTTAGGTTTTATGCTCTATAATCCAAATTAGAATTTCATCATAGTTTGTTTTGCCGTCTGCAACCGAAAGTCCCAGAGAAATCAGTTCGGCTTGAGTATATTTAATACTGACATTATTGAGTTTTAAAATCATCAACATTGTAAATATACCTATACGTTTATTGCCGTCCACAAATGCATGGTTATTGGTAAGCGAATACATAATCCGAGCTGCTTTTTCTTCAATCGTCGGATATGCTTCGTTACCTTCAAATTCGGACATAATACTGTAAACAGCTGACTCTAAAAGACCTTTATCACGAAGTCCGTGACTGCCTCCAGTCCGATCAATCAGCTTATCATGTAGTACAGTTATTTCGTCAACACTTAAAAGTATCATTATTTAGCCAACTCCAATAATGCTTCCATATTTTCATCAATCAACTTTTCTACAGCATCATCAATTTTCGCTTTGCGCATTTGCATAGCGACAGCAATAGCATCATATTCATCAAAGTCAACAACAACATATCTCGGCTTGTTATTTTTTAAAATTACAGCCATGCCGCTTTCATCAACAGTTCTTGCAACTTTTGAGAAATTCTGGTTTGCTTCAGTCATCGGTACCAAATAATCAGTATTAACCATCATTTTTATCACCTCTGTAACTATTATACCCGAAACATAGGATAAATGCAACCTATTTTTTCTTCAATCGTCGGATATGCTTCGTTACCTTCAAA
>JAFRZS010000253.1 GCA_017442445.1 Clostridia bacterium | reverse complement strand
GTTTCACCCGCACCCAATTACAGTAGCTTTAATAAACACCGCAAACCGTAGGGGCAGATATCGTCCCCCGGTCTTTCCGTTAGATATATTAAAAATCTTTCTTTGCTATTTGATATCATGATATCATGATATCAAAAATAATCAGTTATAAGATGTGTTGCAAAGTCATGATGTCCTTCGGACAGATATAATAGGTGTGGACGAAGTCCACCTTTAACATTTGCGAAGCAAATATATCACTTAGCCGAAGGCTAAATATCACTCGTCGCAAGACGAATATCACATCGGCTCTGCCGATATATCACTGCAAAGTCATCGACTTTGCTTTGCACACCCGATATTCTGCATTTTGCATTCTGCATTCGTTATTTTTTACTCATTTATACACTATCTTGTGGTATGCAAATTATGCAACTACTATTTAAATTTTAAGTAAAAAATTTGTTGACAAATCAGGCTTTTATGTTATATAATAAATGTCCATGTGGTATTCTTCAATTCTTACGAATTGTATGATATTATGAATTTATTTCGAATGGAGTGAACAAGATGAAGAGAACCTATCAGCCCAAAAAGAGACATAGAAAGATGGAACATGGCTTCAGAAAAAGAATGTCCGACAGAAACGGACGCAAGGTACTTGCTCGTAGAAGAGCAAAGGGAAGAAAACAGCTTACTTATTAATTAGCTGTTAAGGGTATTTAAAATTGCCGAAGATAAATACACTGAAAAAAAACGGATACTTTCGTCGGGCATATGCCAGAGGAAAATCATTTACTGACCCTGCACTGGTGACTTATGTCATAAAAAACGGTGCGGGTATTCGGCGTATAGGAATAACCACGGGTCGTAAATTGGGAAATGCTGTTGAAAGAAACAGATGTAAAAGAATAATCAAAGCTGCTTATATGATGCTTGATGACAGACTTAAAAGCGGCTATGATATTGTTTTTGTTGCCCGTCACAGAACTGTTTATAAGAAAAGTACGGATTTGTATAAAATCATGTCAAAACAGTTCAAAGACGCCGGTATTTTAAAAGCAGAATAAATAGTGGATTCTGTTTAAAGATTATGAAAAATTTTTTATTGAAAGCCATTACATTTTACAGAACTAAAATTTCCCCTAATAAACCGCCGATGTGCAGATTTACTCCCACCTGCTCTCAGTATGCCTATGAGGCAATTGAGGTGCATGGTGTGTTCAAGGGTTGTCTGCTCACATTATTCCGATTATTGAGATGTAACAGACTCTTTAAAGGCGGATATGACCCTGTACCCGAGAAAAAAAGAAAAACCGTTAAACGGAGGAAGAATCATTGACACTTAAAATGGGATTCAGACAATACCTTGCATTACCTTTCGGTTTTGTAATGTTTTACCTCTACGGATTGACTGACAGCTATCTGCTTTCACTTACAATCCTTACTATCATTGTTAAATTGATTTTGTTCCCCTCTGCTATTTCTCAGCAGAAAGGAACGGCAAAACAAGTAAGACTTCAGCCTAAAGTTAAGAGAATTCAGAATACTTATGCGGGTAACCAGCAGAAGATTCAGGCGGAAACACAGGCTCTTTATCAGAAAGAGGGCTACAATCAGATGTCTTCCGGCTGTCTTCCGCTTTTGATTCAGCTTCCCATCATGATAGGTCTTTGGGAAGTTATGTACACACCTCTTACAAGTATTCTCAAAATTCCCGAAAATGTTATTCAGAATCTTACACAGGCAGTTTTGAAAATTGATCCCAATCTCAAAGAGGGTAACCGCCAGATTCAGATCAATATTCTTGAGCATATCGGAGAACTTGCAAATACAAAAGGTCTCACAGGTGAAATGCTTACTAATATTCAGAACTTTGCTGACAAATTCCAGTTCTTCGGCATCAATCTTGCCGAAACACCTAAGTTCAGCGAGTTTAATATTCTGTGGTTGATTCCTATTTTAGCAGGTCTTACATCACTTGCCTCTGCTCTTTATACAATGATTAAACAAAAACGCAATAATCCCGGTATGCAGGGCGGTGCATCAATGGGTTGTATGGCATTATCCACACCCCTCATGTCATTGGCATTTACATTTATGTTCCCTGCAGGTGTTGGTTTCTATTGGATTATGTCAAACATCATTTCTTTTGTTCAGACGGTTATTCTTTATAATATCTACAGTCCTAAAAAAATGATTGCAAGACAGATGGTGGAAGAAACCATCAGAAGACGCAGCTATGAAGAAAACCTCAAGTATATTGCTGCAAATTCAGAAAACGAAGAAGAATAAGAAGCAGGTGAAAAAATGATCAGAGAAGCATTCGGTACAGCTGATACTATCGAAGAAGCTAAAGAAATTGCTGTTGCTAACTTGGCAGCACCCGAAGATGTAGATGTAACAACAGAAATCGTTGCACTTCCCGAGAAAAAAATCTTAGGACTTTTCGGTGGCTCTCCCGCTAAGGTTAGAGCATTTTATGAGTATGAAGAAGCACCCTATCAGTACGCGACGGATTATCTCAAAGAGATCCTTGAAGGTCTTGGAATGGAAGTAAACAGCATTGACGTCAAGGAAGACGAAGAAAATGTTGTAAGATTTTCAATTGATTGCGGTGACTACTACGGTATCGTAGTAGGCAGACGCGGAGAAACTCTTGATTCAATTCAGTATCTTCTCAGACTTGTTGTTAACAAGAACTCAGATGATTACAAGAGAGTATCTGTAAATGTAGGTTCATACAGAGAAAAGAGAGAAGGTACTCTCCAGAATGTAGCAAAGAAAGTTGCAGATAAGGTTAAGAAATACGGCAGAAGAGAAACTCTTGAGCCTATGAATCCTTATGAAAGAAGAATTATTCATACAACAATTCAGGGTATTGAAGGTGTTACATCGCGTTCAGTAGGTATGGGTGATTCAAGAAGAGTTGTTATTGAACTTGAAGAAGGCTTCAAGCCCTTAAGACCTTCAAGAAGAAACGATAACAGAAGATACAACAATAACAACACAACACCGGCAGAACCGAGAGAACGCCGTTCAGATTTTGAAGGCTCCTCACTCTACGGAAAAATTGAAATCAAATAATCAAAAAGGTTGTCTCTATTGAGAGGCAACCTTTTTTAAATGCAGGATGCAGAATATCGGGTGAATTTCGTCCACCCTCAACTATATTTTGATATCATGATATCATGATATCAAAAGCAATCAGTTAGCAGTTATGAGATGCTTCGTATCGTTATGATTTGCGTTGCCTGTTTTTTGTTCGTATCAAACAAAAAGAAACATCTTTACATTCAGTAAGATGTTTCTTTTTTTCCGAGATTTATAATTTCAAGACCTTTTTTCTTTGCATAATTGATGGTAAATGCCGTACCGCCTTTATTTTCTGTCAGATAGCAGATACAGGCAGAGCTGTTATCAACAAGATATCTGTTTCGTTCATGCATACAACCGCTATAATATGCCATGGAGGTGTACATAATTTCGTCAGCTTTTTCTCTTATGGCTTCGTATTTCATTTTATCCTGTAAATTCCAGCCGTTAGTCTGTGAAAGACAGGGGAGAACCAATTTTAATTTAATTTCAGGATAAATAACTCTCATTTCAAGTACAGCTTCTGCTGCCAGGGTATCAAATCCCAAAGCACCGCCTGCAAGGAAATATGTGTATCCGTCTGAAATTAAATCTTCTATTACCTCAAACAGCTCGGATTTTAAATCTTCAATCCTGTAATTCGGTATTTTTCTGTGACCGCTGAAGCAACAAGCCTTTACATTTTCCAAAATATCACCACCCTGACAGACTATACCTATATTTTATAACTTTTTCATAAAAGTTTCAAGATTAAATATTCAATCGGTGACCGTTTATTTATATTTAATTTATTTTTTATATTGATGTTTAATTAAATTTTTGGTATTCTTTTATCATAAGATTCTTTCAAAAGGGGATAGATATTGTGTCACGATACATTTCTCAACCGGCTTTTATTGACCGTATGCCTGTTGATATTTCATTTGTTTTTGAGGACGAAAAACCTGCCGGTAAACGCGGTTTTGTAATGATTGACGGAGAAAATCTCCGCTTTGAAGACGGTACTCTTGCTCGTTTCTGGGGAGTTAATTTCAATGGCGGTGCGTGTTTTCCTGATAGAAGCTATGCCGAAAAGGTTGCTCGCAGACTTTCGCAGGTCGGTTGCAATCTTGTTCGTTTTCATCAACTTGACGCTCAGTGGGATACCCCCAATATTTTTGCCTACACCAAAGGGAAAAGGCTGAATTCTACCCGTAAACTTGATGAAAAGTCAATGGACAGTCTTGACTATCTTATATACTGTCTTAAAAAAGAGGGTATTTATTGCTATCTCGATATGCTTACCTACCGTCATTTCAAGGGTGATGACGGTGTTGTCGGCCACGAAAATCTTTTTGACAGAGGCGGTTCATGGGCAATAGTTGACCCGAAAATGCGAGAGCTTCAGAAAGAATTCTGTGAACAGCTCTGGACACATTACAATCCTTACACAGAGCTTAATTATAAAGATGACCCCGTTTTTGTTATGACGGAAATTATCAACGAGGAAGACTTATTCGTTGACCACCATACAACAAGAAAAGAGGACATCAAGACCGATTATTATGAAAAAATGTTCAGAGAAATGTTCAGAACATGGCTTGATGAAAACAATACGGATTTTGATTGGGAAAATTGCGACCTCTATTGCACAGACGAGCCGATGCTTCAATTTAAAGTCCATGTCACAAAAGAATATTACCGCGAAATGTATGATTATATCCGTTCTCTCGGAGTTAAAATTCCGATTACGGGTACTAACTGGCTGAGAACATCTGCCAGTGTAAAATCAGAGGAAGAAATGGATTTCCTTGACGGTCATCATTATTACTATGATTGGAGTTGGGGAGGCAGTGAAAAATCCTGTAAGAGCTTCTCGGTAAACTCCACGCCGTTTGTATTTCCGAATCTCGGCAAACGCACCCTCGCAGGTAAACCCTATTTTGTTTCTGAATGGGATATGCCGTGGCCGAATGCTTTTAGGGCTGACGGGCCGCTTTATTATTCTTCTGTCGGAGCTTTGCAGAATTGGAGCGGTTTTGCAATTCACACTTATGCATACAGCTGTTATCTTGACAGAATGAACATACTCGGCAAGGAGCTTTCATCTCCTGTCGCGGGTATAGCTTACAGAGAAGGCATTTTCACTGTATGGAATGACCCTGCAAAGTTCGGAATGTTCTATCATGCCGCATTGATTACAAGACGCTGTGATGTATCTCCTGCAAAGAAAAAAGTCGGAGTTCTGACCGAAGATTTATCAAAAGCTGAAGCAGGAGTTTTCAGAAGTCTTCTTGAAAAAAATCAGGTAAAAACCTGTTTTGATAAAAGTGTTGAAGGTTATGACGAGATAATTCACGAAAGTGAAGAATTACCGATTGAAGACGAAAACGGAATAATCCGTTCCGATAACGGTGAATTACTCAGAAATCTGAAAACCAAGAGCGCCTATATTGACACTCAGCGCACAAAAGCGGTTTACGGAATGCATAAAGAAGGTAATGACACAACAATAAACGATTTCCAAGTGGATTGCAAAACAGATTATGCCTGTATTGTTCTTTCATCACTGACTGATATGCCGATTACAGACAGCGATAATATGCTTCTTACAACAATCGGCAGAGCGGAAAATACAGATGCACGATTTGACGGCGATAAAATGATTGATATCGGTCGTCCGCCGATTATAGCTGAAGTAATTTGCGCAGATATACGTATAAAAACAAATCGTCCGAATCTCAAAGTATGGGGCGTAAATGCGGAAGGATTCTATGCCGGACTTATAAAAACGAAATATGAAGACGGATATCTCTGCTTCAGAGTCGGAGAAGAAAACCCCGCCTGTTATTATCTGATTGTTGAAGACTAAACAAAGCCTATGGCTTTGCAGTGATGTATCGGCTATGCCGATGTGATATTCGTCTTGCGACGAGTGATATTTAGCCTTCGGCTAAGTGATATATTTGCTTCGCAAATGTTAAAGGTGGACTTCGTCCACACCTGATTATATTTTGATATCATGATATCAAAACGTAATCAGATGGGAAGAAGATTCGTTTTTTGCAGAAATAAATTTTTGTGTCCCAAAGATACTTTTCAGAACTAAGAAGGTACGAAGCAAAGTTGGATTTTTTATTTAAAAAGATTTTCGTGCAAATAAGGTTCTTATTAGAACAAAGTGGGGACGATTAAAAACCCGGCAAGAGAAATTCTTCTCTTGCCGGGAATTTTGTTGTTTAGTTGTTTGTTTTTATAAGATCTTATGCCTTGGGCTCATAGAGATCCTTGAGTCTTACAAGGTGAGCGTACTTATCCTTAGCAACTTCTTCACTCTTAACAAAGAGTCTTTCAGCTCTTTCGGGGAATTCACGCATAAGTCTTGTGTAACGAGCTTCATTCTTGATGAATGCCTGATAGTCGCCTGTGGGTTCCTTGCTGTCAAGTGTGAAGGGATTCTTGCCTTCTGCCTTGAGTGCAGGATTGAAGCGGAAGAGGTTCCAGTAACCACAAGCAACTGCCTTCTTCATTTCGTCCTGGCAGTTGATCATGCCGCCCTTGATTGAGTGCATTTCACAGGGTGAGTAGCCGATGATAAGTGAGGGACCGTCATAAGCTTCTGCTTCCTGGATAGCCTTAAGTGTCTGAGGCATGCTTGCGCCCATAGCGATCTGTGCTACATATACATAACCGTAGCTCATAGCGATTTCAGAAAGGCTCTTCTTGTTGATTTCCTTACCTGCTGCTGCAAACTGTGCAACCTGGCCGATGTTGGAAGCCTTAGAAGCCTGACCGCCTGTATTTGAGTAAACTTCTGTATCAAATACCATTACGTTTACATTTTCGCCTGATGCAAGAACGTGGTCAAGTCCGCCGTAACCGATATCATAAGCCCAACCGTCACCGCCGAAGATCCATACAGATTTCTTGGAGAGGTATTCGCTGTTTGCAAGAACATCTTTGCAGAGGTCGCAATTTGCACCTGCAGCTTCGATAGCAGCAACAAGTGCCTTAGAAGCAACTGTGTTCTTAGCGCTGTCGTTGAGAGTTGCGAGGTATTCTTCACCTGCAGCCTTAACGTCAGCAGAACATAAATCAGATGCAACGATTGCCTTAACATCATCAATGAGTCTGTCTCTGATAGCCTTCTGGCCATAGTACATACCAAGACCGTGTTCAGCATTATCCTCGAACAATGAGTTTGCCCATGCAGGACCGTGACCCTCAGCATTTACTGTGTAGGGTGATGTAGCTGCCGGACCGCCCCAGATTGAAGAACAACCTGTTGCGTTGGAGATATACATTCTGTCACCGAAGAGCTGTGTGATAAGACGAGCATAAGCTGTTTCAGCACAACCTGCGCATGAACCTGAGAACTCAAGGAGAGGTTTCTTGAACTGGCTTGAGGGAACTGTAATATTAGCTGTTGTTTCAGGCTTCTCTGAAACATTAGCTACGCAGTAATCAAATACTTCCTGCTGATCAAGCTGTGATTCCTGGGGAACCATTGTGATAGCGCCCTTATTACATACACCTACGCAAACTCCGCAACCCATACAATCAAGGGGAGATACTGCGAGAGTGAATGTGTAATCTGTCTTAAGAACTTTCTTTTCTGTAGTCTTGATGTTTGAAGGAGCAGCAGCAAGTTCAGCTTCGTTCATAGCGAACGGACGGATTGTTGCGTGCGGACAAACATAAGCACACTGGTTACACTGAACACACTTTGAGCTATCCCATTCGGGAACCATAACAGCAACGCCTCTCTTCTCATAAGCAGATGCGCCGTGTTCAAATGTACCGTCAGCGTGGTCTGTGAATGCTGAAACGGGAAGTGAATAACCATCCATAACACCGATGGGTTTAAGGATTGTGTCAACCATCTTAACAAGCTTTTCTGCACCTTCGGAAGCAACAGCAACCTTATCATCTGATGCGTCAGCCCATGCTGCAGGAACTTCAACCTTATGGAAAGCAGTTGCACCTGCGTCGATAGCCTTATGGTTGCAATCAACAACATCCTGACCCTTCTTTGAGTAGGACTTTGTTGCAGCGTCCTTCATATACTGGATAGCTTCATCAGAAGGCATAACATTTGCAAGTGCAAAGAATGCAGACTGTAAAACTGTGTTTGTTCTCTTACCCATACCAACTTTTGCAGCGAGGTCGATAGCATTAACTGTGTAGAGCTGGATATTGTTCTTTGCGATATATCTCTTTGCGTCTGCAGTTAAGTGACTTTCAAGTTCCTCATCTGTCCACTGGCAGTTGATAAGGAATACACCGCCGGGTTTAACGTCGTTAACCATCTTGAATCCCTTGATAACATATGAGGGATTATGACAAGCAACGAAGTCAGCCTTGTTGATGTAGTAGGGGCTCTTGATGGGTTTGTCACCGAAACGAAGGTGAGAAACTGTGATACCGCCTGTTTTCTTTGAGTCATACTGGAAGTATGCCTGAACATATTTATCAGTATGGTCACCGATGATTTTGATTGAGTTCTTGTTAGCACCAACTGTTCCGTCTGCGCCAAGACCCCAGAACTTACAGCTTGTAATGTCAGCAGGAGTTGTATCAGGGTTCTCGCCTACAGGTAGTGACAAGAAAGTAACGTCATCGTCGATACCTAC
>JAFRZS010000252.1 GCA_017442445.1 Clostridia bacterium | reverse complement strand
TGTGTATGTGTTGCCGCCAAAGTCGATTGTGATGTCTTTGTCGATCTTGAGAGCTGCACCTGTTGCATCAGTAAGAAGTGTTACTGTTGCGCCGGGTTCTGCTGCTTCAACTGCTTCTGCGAGTGTTTCGTACTTAGCGCCGTTAACTTCTGCTACATATTTGCCAGCTTTAACGCCGAATGTACCGTCAGCATTTTCTGTCGGGATGAAACCTTCTGCACAATATTCTTCTGCAACTGCATTGCTGTATGTACCACCGTAAACTTCTACGTTAATACCAAGGATAGCTGCTGCATCAAGATATGTTTCATAGTCTGTAACTGTGAAGTTACCATCTCTGATGATAACATTTGCAGTATATTTGTCAAAGCTGTTTACTACGCAGTAATCAGATACGAATGTACCGTCAATGATTTCAACTGTACCTGCGAAAGCACCGATAAGATATACGTTGTTTTCTGTACCTGTGTAAGTACCACCGTTGAATGTGATACCACCTTTACATGTTGTGGATGTACCGAAGCCATAAGCTGTGTCAACGATAACTTCACCATCACCATTGATTGTAAGAGCACCCTTAACAACTACACCATAGTTGTTTGTATCTGCGAGTGTCCATGTGTTGCCGTTAAGATTGATTGTGATATCATTAGTAACTGTAACTGCCTTTGTTTCTGTTACATCTGCAACAAGGTTGATTACAGCACCGTCAGCTGCTTTTGCAACTGCATCTGCAACTGTTGCATAGCCAACACCGTTAACTACTACGGGATTAACGATTACAACGTCTGCGTTTTCAGCTAAGAGAGCTTTATCAATGTTACCATCGATTACAGCGTTGTTTACGAAACCTGTACGTGCTGTGTAGTTTTCGTTTTCAGCATAAGAAGCGATAGCTGATGCGTTTTCAGATACGAATGTACCGCCGTCAACCTGTGCATAAAGGTTACCGTAGTGACCTGTTTCGATTACAAGAGCATCACCTGTTGCGTCAGCACCGTTACCGTTAGTTACGAAATCTTTTGCTTCGCCTGTAGCAACGAGAGTACCGCCGTTAACAAAGATCTGACCCTGTTTTGCATAAACAGCTGTTGTACCTGTGATTGTACCGTCATAGATGCAAAGTAAGCCGTTCTGCGGGAAATAAATACCGAGATCGTTTTCAGATGTTATTGATCCGCCATGAACATAAACATCACCTGCATAGTTGCCGTTACCCTGGATAGCACCGTAGCTGCCTGTTGCTGTGATGTCAGCATATGTGTGGAGTTCGCCGCCTCTGAGGTAAACACCACATTCGCCTGCTGTAACTGTTACGTCTTCACCAAGCCAGAGATAACCTGATGTCATGTAGAAGCAGTCTGTATCAGATACGAATGTACCTGCTTCAACTTCAAGGTCACCGCCTGTGATTTCAACGATACCGCTGATTGTGCCTGTTGTGTCAACTGTTACGAAGGGAGCCTCATAAGAAGCATACTTGCAAGAGTCAAATGCAAAAGCTTTGTTACCGTCGTTGTTAGCGATAATGTTTGTATTGCCCGCGATTCTAATTTCACCGCTGTTGACTGACAATACATAAGAGTCGCCGTCTGTCTTGGACCACTTATCTAAGTTAGTTCCGTCCAATGTCATGTCGGTTATGGTCATGCCTGCATAAGTCTGAATGAGTGTGTAGAACTTGTCAGCTGATTCAGCTGCTACGTTCAATGTACCATTCGTGAGATTTGCATAGCTGCCGGCAAGAATCTGGAAACCGTTTGATTCTGTGCCTGTTGAGCCAACACCTTCTGTGAATGTGTATGTGTAACCAGCGAAATCAATTGTGATTGATCTGTTGATTACAACGCCTGCGCCCTCAGCATTTCTGAGGAGAGTAATGGGGCTTGCGCCGTTTGCTACTGCTTCAGCAAGAGTTGCATATTCGACGCCGTTTTTGTCTATAGCAACGTTGCCTTCAGCAGCGAGTGTAATGGGAGCCATGCAAAGAACCATAGCGATAGCCATTACTACTGCCAAAATCTTCTTGGTCATTTTCATTGAGTAAACCTCCTAATAAATTTTTTCGCACCATGACCTTGGTACAGAGTCATTGTAACACCATCTTAAGCAAAATGTCAAGGGGTGTTTTTGTTTTTTGTCACAAAACGGATATATTTTCAACAATTTTTGTTGCACACATCATACAAAAAAGGCATCTATTGCCAACAATTGTAAAAAAGTTTATCAATATCTACACAAAGCATTCTATCTGCTGTATTTCACTAAAAGTCTTTATGCAAATCACAGCAAATTTTTCTTGAAAAATTATATTAGCTGTGTTAGAATTTTTTTGCGGAATGGAAGCAGGTGTAAATCCTGCACGAGCCCGTCGCCGTAAGATGCATTATTGCTGATTTCTACCCGATGCCGCAAAATCGGGGACAAACCATTGAGTTTTTCTTGAGAAGGTGAAATCGGTTGCACCGAGTCGGAATACTTTCCGTGTAAAAACTTCCTTTATGACTGCGAGTGCCGGTCGGAAGAAATAAAAAACAAAGGAGAATATTTATGAAAATGACACGACTTAAAAAATCGTTGTCGTTCTTCCTTTGCATTATGCTTATTGCGGCTATAGCATTGTTTGCAACCGGTTGTAACGACAGCAACACTCAGGAGACAACTACCACTCCCACCTCAACAGAGGCACCCGCGGTAATAACCGAATTGGGTCAGGGTGCGAAAAGTTTTGATTTCACGGTAGTTGATTCAGACTCTAAGGAAACAAAGTTCAGAATCAGCACCGACAAAAAAACTGTCGGTGATGCCTTGCAGGAGTTAAAGCTCATTGAAGGCGAAGAAGGACCTTACGGTTTGTATGTAAAAACCGTCAACGGCATTACACTCGATTATGACAAGGACGGCAAATACTGGGCATTCTATGTCAACGGAGAATACGGACAGACAGGCGTTGATGCTACTGACATAGTTGAAGGTACATCGTATTCATTTAAGGCTGAATAATGAAAATTAACATTAAAGAAACAGCCGTTTTTGCTATGCTCGGCACATTGATGTATGCTTCAAAGGTATTGATGCAGGCATTACCCAATATTCACCTTTTGGGTATGCTCATAATGACGATAACTTTAGTATATCGCGCAAAAGCCCTCTACCCTATTTATATATATGTTTTTCTTGAGGGTCTCATGGGCGGTTTTTCAACCTGGTGGATACCGTACTTATATGTATGGACTGTCCTGTGGGGAGTCACGATGCTCCTGCCGAAAAATATGCCGAATAAAGTTAAACCTATAATATATATAATTGTTTGCGCTTTGCACGGCTTTTTGTTCGGTGTGCTTTATGCTCCCGTTCAGGCAATAGTATTTGGTCTGGATTTCAAAGGAATGATCGCTTGGATTGCGGCAGGATTTACTTTTGATGTAATTCACGGCATCAGCAATCTTTTGTGCGGTACGCTTATCTGTCCGCTGGTATCATTACTTAAACGCATTGAAAAAATAACACAATAGGATAAACAATCAAATACTCCCTCAGTCACTTCACTGCGAGGTTGACTGAGGGAGTATTACTTTTAATATTCACTTACGCTGTTAATGTTGAAATTATTACCGAATAAAGTGCTGTCGGGTCTTCCAGAAAGCGTTCTTTTATCTGCTGTGCCTGTTCTGAATCAGCAACATACAAAGTAAGCTTCATAAGCTCGTCTTCTTTTTCAAGAATTGTGAATGTTACATTATATCCGACATCAAGTTTTGTGATTTCAATTTTATTCTCGCTTTCGCGTCTTGCCCGTAGTAAAATTCTCGTTGCAGCACTTATTGCTTTTTCTCTGACGGTCAGAGGAATATCCTTCTGCAATACTTCAGATGCGGCTCTGCCTTTTTCTGTTGTCATCAGAACTTCATCTTCGCCTTCAAGCTCTGCAACTATGTTTCCGTCTTCAAGTAATTCTGTTATTGCCTGATTGACTTCAAAATAATTCGCAAGACTCTGCTGAAGCATAACTTCATTTATCTGTGTTTTTGTTATCGGTCTGTCAACATTGTTTATAATATAGCATACCAATAATTTTATATCTGCTCTGTTTTTGAGTCCGCCGGGTGCAACTCCCTCGTCAAATACATCAAAATTATCATAGTCCATTAGCTATACCTCCGGAAAATTTCATGTCATTTCTACTCTTGAAATGGTAATTAACCATTTTTTCAGGATTTTTTAATACTATGCCGGTTCCCTTTATAACACAGTTTTTCGGGTCGTCTGCGATAACCGTTTTAACTCCGAGTCGTTTTTCAAAATACTTATCAATTCCTCTGAGTTTTGCAGATTCTCCCGTAACGATAATGCCTGTGTCATAAATATCCGCTGTCAGCTCAGGTAATGTCATTTCAAAAACTGATCTGATTGCTTCTACAATCTGTTCAAGGCTTTCTCTTATTGCGAGAAAAACCTCTGTTGATGTAACTTCAAAATTCACAGGCATTCCGGTAAGAAATTCCTTACCTTTTGCGGCTATTCCGATTTCTTCGTTATTGAGTGTAGCAAAACCGATTCTCTTTTTTATATCCTCTGCGGTAAGTTCACCGATTACAATATCTCTTTCTCTTTTAATCTGTCGCATGATAGCTCTGTCAAAAGAGTTTCCCGCAACCTTGATTGACTTCGAAACCGAAATCGCTCCCTTTGTCACAACCGCAATATCTGTTGTACCTCCGCCGATATCAACCACCATTCTGCCTCTGATATCGTTGGTGTCAACACCCGCACCGATTGCCGCCGCTAAAGGTTCTTCTATCATACAGGCCTTCGCCGCACCTGCTGAGGTTATAAGATCCATAATTGTGCGCTTTTCAAGATTAGTTATTCCTGACGGCACACAGATTACTATATTCGGTTTGAACACTCTGTTTTTACATATTTTCTGCAAAAAGCTTCCGAGCAACTGTCTTGTTGCGGTGAAATCAGAAACAACTCCGTCTTTCAAGGGTCTTACAACTTTTATTGAATCGGGTGCTCTGCCTATCATATTATATGCTTTTGAACCGATTGCTAATATCTTTTTTGTTTCGGTACTGTAAGCAAGTGTCGAAGCTTCTGACATAACGATTCCCTTGCCTTCTTCATACACCATTACTGATGTTGTACCGAGGTCAACACCAATGTTTACTCCGACCATCACTTACCTCCCTTCAGCATTTCATAAAAGCCCGTAAAGCGCTTAGTCTTTTTATCGTTTTCAACCATTCTGTAAATTTCGGCTTCGTTGCCGACTAATATTATTTTATTCTTTGCGCGTGTTACTCCTGTGTAAAGTAAATTCCTGTACATCAACGGCTCGGGCACACCCCAGACAGGCATAATGACTGCCTCAAATTCGTTACCCTGACTCTTATGTACTGTAACCGCGTATGCAAGTTCAAGCTCGTCCGCACCTTCATATCCGTAAACTGCGGTTTTATCATCAAATTCTACGATGATTTCCTGACTCCTGTCATCAATTTCTCTTATCACACCGATATCGCCGTTGTAGATACCCTGACTTTCTTCATCATCCCGTATCCATACGATATCGTAATTATTTTTTGTCTGCATGACCTTGTCACCCTCACGGAATAACTTGTTTCCGATTCTGGCTTCAATCTTAAAATCATCAGCAGGATTCAGAACATTCTGCAGAATTTTATTCATATTGACACTGCCCGTTTCACCGATACGCATGGGACAAATAACCTGAATATCTCTGTATGGGTCATAGTTGTAAGCATTCGGCAGTCTTGTAGCGCAAAGCTGAGCAACAGTCCTTGTTACCTCAATACCGCTTCTTGTCTTCATAAAGAAAAAGTCATTGTTGACCACATTCAATATCGGTTTTTCACCCTCAACAATCAGGTGGGCATTTTTTACTATCAGACTTTCCATAGCCTGACGGAAAACCTCTTTGAGCTGTACAACAGGCACTGCATCTGCAAGAATCATATCTTGCAAAACATTTCCTGCTCCGACGGCGGGTAACTGATTACTGTCGCCGACCATAATGAGTCTTGCACCGAGAGGTACTGCTTCAATAAGACTTGCAAATAATTTCGCATCAACCATTGAAAGCTCGTCCACTATAAGAGCATCTGTTTCAAGCATATTCTTTTTGTTTCTGCGGAAACAAACTTTATCGTTTTCGTCAAATTCCGCTTCAAGAAGTCTGTGAATAGTCACAGCTTCCTTGCCTGTCACCTCGGTCATTCGTTTTGCAGCTCTGCCTGTAGGTGCGGCAAGAACTACTTTTACTCCGTTGTCCTCGTATAATTGCATTATACCTCGGATTGTTGTAGTTTTACCTGTACCGGGACCGCCTGTCAGAATAAGAAGACCTTTTTCCTGGGCACTTTTTATAGCGCGTCTTCGATTTTCTTCGTATTCTATTCCGAGTGCTTTTTCAACTTTTTCTACGGCACAAATATCCGGACCGCAACCAAAGGGCGGATATTCCGTCATAACCTTGAGTCTGACAGCAGAACTTCCTTCAGCTTCATGCATTTGAGGTAAATATAAAAATTCCCTACCCGAAAATTCCTCACGAACAAGCATATGTTGCTGCGCTAATTCGTCTATCATAATATCTATTGTATCTTCATTTGTTTCAAGCATATCTGCACAAGGCTTCAAGAGTCTGTCACGCGGAATGCAGGTGTGACCGTTTGATAAATTATGCTCGATAACATATAAAATACCAGCGCGGATTCTGTAATGTGAGCTCGGAGGATTGGGCAATCTTTCGGCAATAGCTTCAGCTCTGTCAAAGCTTATTCCGGATACTGTTTCGCACAGCTCATACGGATTTTCTTCAATAATCTGAACAGCGCGTTCACCATAAGCCTTATATGCTTTTATAATTTCCTGAGTCGTCATCGAATAACGGCTCAGCTCAATCATAATTTCCCTGATTGCATGTTGTTCCTTGAACACCTTGCTTATCTGCTCAGCCTTATCCTTTGAAATCCCCTTGATTCTTGCAAGTTCGTCGGGTTCGTTTTCCATTACCTCAAAAGTTCTTGCACCGAACATGTTTACGATTTTTTCCGCAGTTGACGGGCCTATACCCTTGATTACACCCGATGCAAGATATTTATAAATCTCATCTGCAGTTTCAGGCAAGGTGCGTTCATATGATTCAATTTTAAATTGCTGACCGTATTTTGTGTGGCTGTCCCAACAGCCTGTCGCTTCAATGCCTTCGCCCTCTGCGATGTCACTGATAATTCCGACAGCGGTAATAATCTGACCGTCGCCCATTATCTCTAATACGGTAAAGCCGTTTTCGGAATTATGAAACGATATTCTCTCAACCGTTCCCCTTATAACTTCCTTTTCTTTCTCACTCATTGAGCACTTTACCTCTTCATCAAATTTTGAAACTGTTCAGCTTCAAGAATTTCAACATTGTTGTAACCTCTACAAAGCCCTGATGCTAACTCTCTTTTATCCTTATCAAGTCCGTAGTCAATGACATAAACCTTCATTTTCGGACTTGTGCCAAGCATAATTCTTACCTGCGCACCGCAGATAACATCAGCGATTTCATCGACTTTCATATCTTCAAAAAGTCTGACTATGTATGCACAGTTTTCGTAATTACTGTAAATCCGCAATATAAGATAAAATCCTGTCGCAATTATACCGATTAAAGCAAATCCCAATAAAAATGCATACAAAAAAGCTTCTAACATATTACCACCTCAACACCATTATATGTTAAGGCACATAATATGCTATTATAATGATACTATTATAATTTTAGCACCTTTTTAC
Source organism: Clostridia bacterium (assembly GCA_017442445.1). Taxonomy (GTDB): domain Bacteria; phylum Bacillota; class Clostridia; order Oscillospirales; family Acutalibacteraceae; genus RGIG2945. The sequence continues at coordinate 4,075 of JAFRZS010000252.1, read as the reverse complement.
TGTTCAGTCAACAGAAAAAGGCGCCTAATTATTTAATAGCTTCAAGTATGAAAAAAGGAAATGCAAAAACTCCCGTTTTACATTTCCTTTCTTCTTTAAATATCCCAAACATAAATATTCTTCAAATTAAGATGTCCACCGTACTCGTCATATAACTTGCTTATGAGGTCATAAAGTACTTTTGTTTCTTTTGCGTTTTGTCCGAAATGTTCAAGGTTGTATTCTCTGAAAGTGTCGGCATCATCTTTTACTTTTATCCATGCCGAAAAGATAAAAACATCATATTCAAAATCAAATTTCACATACTCGGTCAGATTACATTCCTTGTTTACTCTGAAAAACACTTCTTCTCCATCGGCAATTGTTTTCTTATATCCGCATTCGGACATTATAGAGTTAAGTAAGTATGTGATATTATGTTTCGGGTTAATATAAGGTACAGCAAAATTTGAACGCGCCATAAAAAACCTCCTGAAATTAAAAAATGCGTAGCCGAAGCTACGCACGAAAAACACATAGCTCCATGTTGCGACACAACTTTGACAAACCACACGAGAATGTTAAAGCGGAGAATGTGTTTTTACCAAGATAAAAACACTTCTCGCATGATATTGCCATATTTAGTTGTGTCGCACTAATAATATAACACATTTAAAAAGTAATTACAAGTTTTTGTTTCATTAAAAATCAGTCAAAATTTGAATACGCCATAAAAACCTCCTGAAATTAAAAAATGCGCAGCCGAAGCTACGCACGAAAAACACATAGCTCCATTTGTTGCGACACAAGTTTTCAGCAGTCTATACGAATGCGAAAAAGAGAATGTGTTTTTTCCAATTTAAACACATCCATATAGACATACCATATTATTAACTTGCGTCGCGCTAATAATATAACACATTTAAAAAGTAATTACAAGTTTTTCTTGAAACAAAATCAAATACACATCTATCAGAGAACTTCGCATGGTTTTCAATCACATACAATAATTGAAAATGAAGCGCCTTAAATTTTAAAGGATAATATAAAAGTTTCGTTTTTGCATCACTGAAATTTTGCTAAGCAAAACATCTCATGTCTGCTAACTAATTATTTTGATATCATGATATCATGATATCAAAATATTAAGGACGGGATTTTAATATATCAAACGGAAAAACAGGCGGATAATATCCGCCTCTACGCAATATGCGTGGTAAATTGTTAATGACTGAACAAAGCCTATTTTAAAAATACAAAATAAAGGGTGGACTCCGTCCTCACCCATTTAACTGTGCGACACAAATCATAACGATGCGAAGCATCTTAATAAGTGCTAACTGATTGCATTTTGATATCATGATATCAAAATATTAAGGACGAGATTTCAATATATAAAACGGAAAAACAGGCGTATGATATCCGCCCCTACGGTTCGAGTGTTAACTAAAGCTATATAATCGGGTGCGGGAAGCGAAACGCTTCCCCTACGAAAAGGTTTTTAATTTTATAACGGGTGTGGACGGAGTACACTCATAACATTTGCGTAGCAAATATATCACTTAGCCGAAGGCTAAATATCACTCATCGCAAGACGAATATCACATCAGCTCTGCCGATATATCACTGCAAAGTCATCGACTTTGCTTTGCTCATCCGACACTTTGCACTTTCACACCAACCACCCATGTTTTGAATGCAGATATTAGGGTATAACAAAAAAGTGCCTGACCGATTGGTCAAGCACCTTAATTGCTTTTGGGTATGTTGAATTATTTAACTTCAACTTTTGCGCCAGCTTCTTCGAGCTTAGCTTTGATTGAATCAGCTTCGTCCTTAGAAACAGCTTCCTTAAGCGGCTTGGGAGCGTTGTCAACGAGATCCTTAGACTCTTTGAGGCCAAGACCTGTGATTTCCTTAACAGCCTTGATAACAGCCATCTTGTTTGCGCCTACTTCTGCAAGTACTACGTCAAACTCTGTCTTTTCTTCTGCTGCTGCGCCGCCTTCTGCTACGGGGCCTGCTACTGCTACTGCAGCTGCTGCTGATACGCCAAATTCTTCTTCTACAGCCTTAACGAGCTCTGAAAGCTCAAGAACTGTGAGAACTTTTAATTCTTCAATGATTGCAGTAATTTTTTCTGATGCCATTTTATTTTCCTCCAAATAAATTTAAAATTTAATTAAGCTTCTGCAGGAGCTTCTGCTCCCTCACCGTTTTTATCAACAATAGCCTGAACAGCTCTTGCGAAAGAAGTAATCGGTGCATTGAATGCGTTGCAAACTGTTGCCAACAAGACATCTCTTGAGGGTAATTTTGCAAGGCTTGAAATCATGTCAACGCCAATAACTTTGCCATCTAAGAATCCGCTCTTAACTTCAAAAGACTTGCTCTTGTCTGCATATTTGCAGAGGATTCTTGCTGCTGCAACGTGGTCGTTTTCACAAGTTGCGATAGCTGTTGAACCAACAAGAACATCCTTGAGTTCGCTGAGATTTGCTTCATCAGCAGCTCTTCTCAATAATGTGTTCTTAACAACTGAATATTTAACACCAGCTTCTCTGAGCTCTTTTCTGAGCTTAGTATCGTCTTCAACGTTGATACCTTTGTATTCAACAACGACACCTGCACAAGCTGCGTTCAAAGATTCTGTAAGTTCAGCAACGATCTGTTTCTTTTGTTCTAAAATCTTTTCGCTCGGCACTACTATTTCACCTCTTTTAATACAAGTTAGGTAATATAAACTAAACCCCTCCGCGATACTGCAGAGGGGTTGAACACACAATTATACATTAAAAATAATGTCTGTATGCTTCTCACCTCGGCAGGCACGGAAAACCGTTTACGAATAATCACCTGCTATCTTTGGTCTGATAGCTTAAAGAACTTTTATATTATACCACTAAGATATAACTTTGTCAAGTACCGAATCAGATAAACTTAGATGTTGATACTCTGATTCCGGGGCCCATTGTTGTAGCAACTACGCAGGACTTGATGTACTGACCTTTTGTTGCTGCGGGCTTTGCCTTAACGATTGCGTCCATCAATGTTGTGAAGTTTTCATCAAGCTTTTCAGCACCGAATGAAACTTTACCGATGGGGCAGTGAATGATGTTTGTTTTGTCAAGACGGTATTCAATCTTACCTGCCTTAGCTTCTGTAACAGCTTTAGCAACGTCAGGTGTAACTGTACCAGCCTTGGGTGTGGGCATAAGACCACGGGGGCCTAAAACCTTACCTAAACGACCAACGAGACCCATCATGTTGGGTGCTGCGATTGCTACGTCGAACTCAAGGAAGCCTTCCTTCTGAACTCTTTCAACGAGGTCTTCTGCACCAACGATCTCTGCACCTGCTTCTTCAGCTGCCTTAGCGTCGTCGCCTTTAGCAAAAACTGCTACGCGAACTTTTTTACCTGTACCGTTAGGAAGAACAACAGCGCCTCTAACCTGCTGGTCAGCATGACGAGAGTCAACACCTAAACGAACATGTACTTCAACTGTTTCGTCAAATTTAGCAGTACCTGTTTTTACTGCTGTTTCAAGAGCCTCTACAGGCTCATATAATTTTGTTCTGTCGACGAGTTTTGCCCCGTCCTGATATTTTTTACCACGTTTCATACTTTACCTCCATAGAGTGGTTAATCGGATTAAGAATTTCCTCCCACCCGGGGTCTTAGTCCGCAACGGTAATACCCATGCTGCGTGCTGTACCTGCTACCATGCTCATCGCTGCTTCGATTGAACCGGCATTGAGGTCAGGCATCTTCTGTTCAGCAATCTTCTTAAGTTGCTCCCCGGTTAATGTAGCTACTTTTGTCTTATTCGGAACACCTGAGCCGCTCTCAATTCCACAAGCTTTCTTGATAAGAACTGCTGCAGGGGGTGTCTTTGTAACGAATGTGAATGTTCTGTCTGCAAAGACTGTGATTACTACCGGAATAATAAGACCCATATCGTTCTTGGTGCGTTCATTGAATTCCTTTGTGAACTGCATAATGTTTACACCATGCTGACCGAGTGCAGGTCCTACCGGCGGAGCCGGTGTAGCTTTTCCGGCGGGGATTTGAAGCTTTATTAAGCCTACTACCTTT
>JAFRZS010000251.1 GCA_017442445.1 Clostridia bacterium | reverse complement strand
TTTCCTCCAAAAAATTTATTGTATTAATAATTTATCATATTACTACACTAAAGTCAATCATTTTTTCTTCTTATTTTTAAATAAACAAAAAACGCCGCGAAATGCGGCGTTTAAATTCAAATTAAGCTCCGAGGAAAAGTGAAGCAATAAACATCAACAGCTGCTTCAAAACATATCCGACATACTCAATAATTGCATTGAATGTAACTTTGCAGGTTTGGAAAACTAAGCCATTTTCTTCTGCATAAGTTTTAGCGTAACATTCAATTGATTCAGAGCAGATATATGCATTCGTACCTTCTAAAATGTTTGAACCGATTGTTGTAACACTTGAGGGAATGTGAACAAATTCGAGCTCAGTACAGCCTTTAAAAGCGTTGTTACCGATAAGTGTTACTGTATCAGGAAGCTTAATTTCCTTAACAGATGCACAACCTGAAAAAGCACTACCGCTCACCATTTCAACACCTTTACCGATTTTAACTTTTTCAAGATTTACACAATCTTTAAAAGCAAAGTTACCGATACTTGTAACGCCTTCATCAATTACAAGACTCTCAATCTCCTCAGCATATTCAGACCACGGTGCTGATGTGAGCAAAAAGCTTGTCATATCCCCTGTACCGCTGATTAAAAGCAATCCATCATTAAGCGTCCATGTAAGATTTGTTCCGCACTTTCCTGATTTTTCTTCCTCGGTTGCATAGGCACCGACAGAAAATACAGAAAGCAAGAGTACTGCTGATAAAAATACAGCTAAAAACTTTTTGAATGACTTTTTCATTTCATAACCACCTATTTACAAGATATTTTATATAATAATAACAGATATTTCTAAGAAAATCAAGAGGAAGAAAATGGGTTGTGCAAATTTATGCACAACCCGAAAATTTTATACAATTGCAAAAATCATGCTGATAAGTTTTTTAATAAACTCAAGTATCAAAACAAACAATGAAGATACATCAAAATCTATCTTGTCTGAATTATCAGGAGTCTGATCAATAAGTTCAATGTAGTCTATGTAGTTAGAATCAGTTGTTAACTCTTGCTCAGACATTGTCTGGTCTATATTAGCTAACAAAAGACCTGCCTGATTTAAAAGTGCAACATCCATAGCATTGATTACACCGTCGTGGTTGCAGTCAGCCGCCATATATGCCGCCTCACCTACATCAACTTTTGTAAGCATACCGTTTGCAATGCATTCAACGATAGTCGCATCCATACCGTTGTACCAACCGTCACCGTTTACGTCACCGTAATATATAAGCATATACGAAGAGACATATCTGCCCTTATAATATACATCAATATTTGAACCGTTTACTATTCTCTGAATATCACTCTCATAAACAAATTCTGAGTCATCAATAGTCAGCAACTCATCAAGATCCGCCATTCCGTTTGCAAAGCCTGAAATACATCTGTCATCATAGTTAACAACAAGGCTTCCGCCATCCGCAACTTCAAGTCTGTCAACGATTAAATAAGGTATTTCATTTTCCTGAGCATAGACACTCATTGCTGAATTCATGCAACACATAACTGTTATTGTGTTTGCATCAAATATATTGTAGTTACCTGTTCCGAAGGTTGTGACTGACATAGGAACAAAAATCTCAGTTAAAGAACTGCATCCTACAAATGCATAATTATCAATTGAAATAAGTCCGTCCGGTAATACAATTGTTTCAATGTATTTAGCATTATAAAATGCATAATCGGGAATTTGCTCTGTATCTGTTATTGTAACTTTCTTCAAGGTTTGCGGAACATACGCTGTATTTGTTGATCCGAAAAGTGTTCCGAAATCTGATTGGCTACCGTCGGTCGTTCTGTCTTTTCCAACGAACGGTATCGTTAATTCTTCAAGCGAAGTCATGTTACCGAAAGCATTTCCGCCTATTGCCGTAACACTGTTCGGAACATAAACTTTTGTTATGCCCACGCAATCTTTAAAAGCATTGTAACCAATAGTCTCAAGTCCGTCGGGTAAATTGAGTGTACCCGTAAAGCCTTTACAACCGTAAAAAGCATAATTTCCTATAGCGGTAACATTTTTGGGTATTTCGAGTGTACCCGTTAAACCGGCACAATTTTCAAAAGCTTCTTCTTCGATTGTTGTTAATGCTTCGGGGAGTTCGAGTTCACCTGTAAGTGAAGTGCAGTTACAAAAAGCTGCTGAACCAATATATGTTATATCTCTCGGAATACATATAT
>JAFRZS010000250.1 GCA_017442445.1 Clostridia bacterium | reverse complement strand
CGTGTTTTTTATTGGATGATTTCCGCCACTTCTTTGTTAAAATACTCGCAAATCCGAAAGGATTTGCTGTGTTTTTGCCTTGAATTGCCAAAAATCCTCTCTATAAAAAATCTTCGACCCGAAAGCTGAGAATTTTCAGATAATTTTTGGCTGTTGAGGGTGCCGATAGGCTGTCGCCTTTCAAATCCGAAACGCCGAAAAGCGCTGAAAAGGCTCGCTTTCGGGCAGGTTCGGATTATTACCGTCACCCTACAGTGACAATGCAAGTTCGTAACCTGACTTTGTTGCTTCAAATACTTTACCGCCCTTGAAGCTGTCACCGATGTTGTAAACTTCTTTTTCGTTGAGTTTTTCCTGGAATTCGTGGAATACGCTTTCGTTGGGTCTGCCGCCTGCTGCGAGTACAACAAGGTCAGCTTCTAAAATTTCTTCTATGCAATCCTCTTTAAGCTTGGGTGCTAACGGATTGTGAATATTTTCGGGCAATATCGGTGTCCATGTAAGATACGGATCCGGTACTGTCTTTGATTTGTTTCTCAATACCTTTACACCGTTTTCTTCAAATGAAAGAAGCTTTGTGCAGTTGAGGAGCTTAATGTTGTAATCATACATATACTTGAGGAGATATCCTCTGTTTGCTGTACACGTATGATTCATGAAATATTTTGTCATTTCTACAACTGTTACATTTTTCTTGTCAAGCTCTTTCTTGAGATAGAATGCAGTTTCACAACCTACAACACCGCCGCCGATAACAACGATATTATTCTTGCCGTCTGCTAATGACGGATTTTCAAGCAATTTTACTGCCTGAACTGTGTTTGCCTTGTCATAACCCGGAAGCTTAAATTTAACATCGCTTGTTCCTGTTGCTACTACAATCTTATCATAGCCTTCAGCCTTGATTGACTCGGGTGTAGCTTTTGTGTTGAGTAAAAGTCTGAATTTATAATTCTTTTCTGCAATCTCGATTTCTTTTCTGAGGAAGTCGAGGTAGTTTTTGATTTCATATTTGATTCCGGGAACGGAACCTGAATTAAGTCTGCCGCCGATTCTTGAATCTGCTTCATACAAATCAACAGTATGACCTCTCTGTGCAGCTGTTGTTGCACAGGTGATACCTGCGGGACCTGCGCCGATAACGGCAATCTTGCAGGGTTTGTCTGTCTGCTGCGGAATCTTCGGGTAGATTTCTTCAAATGCAGTTCTGGGGTTGACTGCACACTGCGGATGTCCGCCTTCAACAAACTCGTTAAGACAAGCTTCCTGACAACCGATACAGGGTCTGATTTCATCAACCTTTCCTGTTCTTGCCTTATTGGGCCATTCGGGGTCTGCAAGTAACGGACGACCTAACATAATCATATCGCACTTTTCGTCGCGTAATGCTTTTTCAGCAAGGTCAGGATAACCTAATTTACCTACTGCGACAACAGGTACGGGAAGTCCTGCATTTGATACGATATTATTCTTTTCAAAATATTCCTTTGCAATCTTTGCGATGTCAAGGAAGCATCCGGGAGGCATTGATCCGGGCGGATGCGGTAAGAACCAGTTGTCATAACAGCCAAGGTCAACGTCAAACATATCAACACCGGCTTTGACAAGATTCTTCATATAGTCGAGTGTCATTTCAATTGTTCTGCCGCGCTTGAATTTCTTCATGTTGATATCCATACGGTCACCGTATGTTTCGTTCAATGCAAGTGACAAGTCAATTCTGTACATAATCGGGAAACGAGCATCTGTTCTTGCACGGATTTCCTTAATCATATCAATACCGAACTGCTGCCAATCAGCATATCTACCGAGCTTTCTGCGATTGAAAGCAGGTGATGTAAGCTGATCCATGAGATAGCCTTCATGACCGTGAAGATAAATACCGTCAATGTTCATAGCCTTTGCATCTGCTGCAGCCTGACCGATATTTTTAACTATCTTCTTGATTTTTCCGTCTGTCAAAGGCATACACGGAATCTGCGGAATATACCAGTTCTTGTTCCATGATGCCGATACAGGTAATTTGAATTGTGTAATAAGGCACTGCGGATTACCAACTCTGCCGAGACCTGCAGTAATCTGTATAAAGAGTCTTGAACCGAAGGAGTGACATGAAGCTGCCAAATCTCTCCAGCCTGCGAAAACTGTTCTGCTTCTGTCTATTCTCGGGAAGTATGAAAGCTGTCCGAGTTCTGTGATTGAATTATCAATTCCGTGAGTTACGGGAACAAGACCTGTTGTGATAAGGCCTACACCGCCCTTTGCTCTTTCAGTGAAATATGCAATCATTTTCTCGTTAGGTCTGCCTGTTTCATCACACATTGAGATATTTCCCATAGGTGCCATAACCAAACGGTTCTTAACTGTTACGCCGTTAATTTTAATAGGGGAAAACATTTTGTCATACGGATAAAGATTTTTTGTCATCTTACCCATATCAAGTTCTTCTTTGTTGAGATACCACTCACCGTAGTGATCCATCAACTCCTGAATCTTTTTATCCATTGAGGGTGTTTTGCTCAAGACAATCCTCTCCTTGTTAAAAATTTATCAATAGTTTATCATATTTTTACACATTTTGCAATAGTTTTTTGTATAAATATGTAGAAATTTGCAAAAAATATTCACTTGATTTTTCATCTGTCCTGGGATAAAATATTAGTAATAAGTTTTAAGGAGGATTTTGCGTGATTGTTTTATATATCATTCTCGGAATTTTAATTCTGTTG
>JAFRZS010000249.1 GCA_017442445.1 Clostridia bacterium | reverse complement strand
TTCGGTTTTTCCGACAGCAATTTCTTTTAAAATATAATCAAAAGCTCTCTCTGAAATTCTCTGAGCTTTTATAATTTTTTCAAGCTCTTTTTCAGATTTTTTTGAACGCAGATCATTTATAATTTTTTCTGAAGCGTCCGAAGAACATACCGAAAAATCTTTTAAAACTTTCTTTAAATATTTGAATCTCTGCAGAGAAATTCTTGACTGTTCAACACCGATTTTTTTGACGGAAAATTCCTTCATAATTTCGGGCAGCTGCTCTGATAAATTTTTTAAAAGTCTTACCTCGCAAACTGAAATTTCTTTTTCAGCCGCTTCGATATATCTTCCGTCATCAAGATAAACCGCGCCGTTTTTTGTAATGATAAGCACCGCATCTTCTGACGAAAATCCCGTAAAATATTTTCTGTTTTCTTCTGAAAAAATTATCACACCGTCCGTGTTTTTCGGAAGTGCTTTTGTGAGCAAGTCAATCATCTTAAAACTCCTTGATTATCTTTGATAATGTGGCAATCGGAAGTCCGACAACATTGAAATAATCTCCCCGGATTCCCTTAACCAGAAGACAGCCCCTGCCCTGGATTCCGTAACTTCCTGCCTTGTCCATAGGTTCATTTGTTTCAATGTATTTTATAATTTCATCGTCTGATAATTCATAAAATTCTACCTCGGTGCAGACTGCTTCGTTGACGATTTTTTCACCGCAGATTACCGCAATTCCCGTGTAAACCTTGTGCGCTTTTCCCGACAGTTTTTTGAGCATTTTATATGCATCATTTTTGTCTTTCGGTTTACCTAAAATTTCATTATCAAGGACAACAATTGTATCGGCACCGATTACAATTTTTTCGGGATTGTCAACTGCCACCGCCTGAGCTTTTTGCAGACTCAATGATTTTGCAACCTCTTCGGGTGATAAATTTTCTTCAATTTTTTCTTCGGCGTTGCTTACTATAATTTCAAATTCAAAACCCGCAGTTTCCATTATTTCTTTGCGTCTCGGTGACTGTGATGCCAATACAATTTTCATTCGTAATTTCCTTTCATAAAACATCAGTCTTTGTCATAAAGCTAAATTCCTGTCGGAGCTAAATTGACCTTACTTCTCACATCTTCACTATTACTTATTACATCGCCGTCAGGCGCTCATTCTGCATTCTGAACTCTGCATTACTCAGCCGCCTCCGGCTTCGCCTTGTCTTCCTGCAGCTTTAAAATTTCCAATACCTTTGAAAGAGTTTCAAGTACACTTTCACCGTCGGATTTTTTTACACAGATAAACGGTTTATTACCTGCGTTTACCATAATTCTTCCTCTCATATGCTGTGAGAGTCTTGCAACAGCTTTCATTTCAATATTGTTTGAATAAAGGAGTAATTTATCTCCGCTATTTCCGATTTCATAGATATTAAGCTGTGCGGCAGAATTTCTCAGAAGTGCAATTTTTATAAGTCCCATTACACTCTCGGGCGGGTCTCCGAAACGGTCAATCAATTCGTCTGTGACATCCTCTGCATCTTCCTGAGTTCTGATATCCGCAATTCGTCTGTACATTGAAATTTTGTGCGGAAGATTTTTAATATAAGTATCGGGAATATGTGCATCAAGAGGCAGGTCAATAAGACATTCTTTTTCTTCCTCGGTGGGTTCAATTTCGCCCTTTTCCTCTGCGATTGCCCTTGAAAGAATCTTTAAGTACATATCATATCCGACCGCTTCCATGTGACCGTGTTGCTGAACACCGAGCACATTACCTGCACCTCGGATTTCAAGGTCGCGCATGGCAATCTTGAAGCCTGAGCCGAACTGCGTAAATTCTCTGATTGCATTAAGCCTGTGAGTTGCGATTTCAGAGAGCATTTTTCCTCTTGTGAAAGTAAAATATGCTGATGCGCGTCTTGACGAGCGACCTACACGTCCTCTTATCTGATGAAGCTGTGCAAGTCCCATTCTGTCAGCATTTTCAATAATCAGTGTGTTTACGTTGGGAACATCTATTCCTGTTTCAATTATGGTTGTACATACAAGAATATCAATTTCACCCTCTAAAAGTCTGCGCCATACGTCAGACAACTGATCCTCCGTCATTTTGCCGTGTGCAACAACGACTTCGGCATCGGGCATAAGACTTTTTATCTCTGCCGCTTTTCTCTCTATTGTTTCAACCTTGTTGTAGAGATAATATACCTGACCGCCTCGGCGCAATTCCTTTGCCATCGCCTGAACCAAAACCTCGGCATCGTGCTCAATTACATAGGTCTGAACAGGCTGTCTGTCCTGAGGTGCTTCCTCCAAAACCGACATATCACGGATACCTGACATCGCCATGTTTAAAGTTCTGGGAATAGGTGTCGCAGACAAGGTCAGCACGTCAACCTTCGGGAACATTTCTTTAAGCTTTTCTTTCTGTGCCACACCGAAGCGCTGTTCTTCGTCAACGATTAAAAGACCGAGACGCTTGAATTTCATTGATTTATTCAGAAGCTTATGTGTTCCGACTACAATATCAACTGTACCTCTTTCAATCGCTTTGAGAGTTTCTCTCTGCTCCTTGGGCGGTACAAAGCGCGACAGCATTTTTACTTCAACGGGGAAGCCTTCAAATCTTTTTTGTATTGTCTGATAGTGCTGTAATGCTAAAATTGTTGTCGGTACCAAAATTGCACACTGATAACCGTCACCGACACATTTGAATGCCGCACGTAATGCAACCTCAGTTTTTCCGAAGCCGACATCACCGCAAAGCAATCTGTCCATGGGGTGAGGTTTTTGCATATCATCCTTTATTTCGTCAATGCAACGAAGCTGATCTTCTGTTTCTTCAAATTCAAAACGGCGCTCAAAGTCTGATTGCATATCAAAATCTTCCGAGAATGCTACGCCGTCAATCTTCAATCTTTCGGAATACAATTTTATAAGCTCCTGCGCCATATCTGTTGCCGCAAGTTTGACTCTTGATTTTGTCTTCTGCCATTCCTTGCCGCCGAGCTTACTGAGTTTTACTGCTTTTGTATCGCTTTTCGGCCCGATATATTTTGAAATAATATCAAGCTGTGTAACAGGCACATATAATAAATCGCCCTTGTCATATTTGATTTTAATGTAGTCTTTTACAGTACCCGCCGCTTCTAATTTTGTAATGCCTTCAAAGATACCAATACCGTGAACATTGTGAACAATATAGTCGCCTCTGTGAAGCTCCTCAAGAGAATTAAATGCATTCTTTTTAGATGTTTTCTGTACTCTTGATTTTAACGCAAGTCTTGCGCCGTAAGTAATGAGTGTGAATTTTGACCTTGCAAATTCAAATCCGCCCGAAATTCCGCCGGGTAAAACAGTTACCATTCCCTTCTGGAATTTTTCAGGCATCTTTTCAAGATAAACCGATGAAAAGCCTTCGTCTGTCAAGTCCTGTGCGAGTGCCTTTGCACTCTTTTCGGTACCTGCCATGACTACACAAACATGGTCTTTTTTATTTTTATAAGAACTGATATCTTCAGTTAACTGATTAAGTCCGCCGTTCCACGCGTTCAGCTGATTTGCCGTAACGGAAACCAATTCTCTGACAGGTGTATCAAAACTGCCTCTTGCAAGGTTATCAAGATAAACTGCTCCTGACTTCTGATAAATTCCGATTACCTCGTCAAGCGAGAGCATAAATGTATCAAGTCCCGATGACAGCACACCGTCGGATAAAAGTGCGGTTATTTCTTCGTGATGTAATTTCTGCGCACCTTGAAATCTTTCTTTTGTACTGAAGCTTTCCGTTACAAAAAGAATATCGTCTTTGCAGTAGTCAAAAAGTGATTCGGTTTTTTCATACGCAAGACTCAAGAATTTATCAGTTGACTGCAAGGAAACTCCGGATCTGAGTCTTTCAATTTCGGAGTTTAAAACCGCCTTCATTTTAACAGAGCCCTTGCCCTTGACAGTGGAAAGATGTTCTTCAATTTTCTCAGCAAGAATCTCGTTTGACTCAAACAGAATTTCGCGTACGGGAGTAATTTTTATTTCATCAATATTGTCGGTTCTTCTCTGACTTTCAAGGTCAAAATATGCCATCGTATCAATGTCGTCGCCCCAGAATTCCATTCGTACGGGCATTGGTGCATCCGGCGGATAGAAGTCAACTATACCGCCTCGGACACTGAAAAGTCCTGTACCGTCAACCTCAAAAGAACGGGTATAACCTGCCTTTATAAGTGCCGAAATGCAGTTATCAAGACCGACACTTTCACCGACTTTTGATGTGAGTATTCTTGATTTCAGTTCAGCTTCGGGAATGGTCAGCTGTGCCGCTGCTTCAAGAGATGTTATTATAAAATCATAATCACCTGAAATAATTTTCGCAAGGACACCCAGACGCATTATTTCATATTCGTGCGACTGTCCTTCTGTTGAGATAAACGAAAAATCTCTTGCGGGGTACTGAATCGCATTTTTCCCAAATGCTTTAAGGTCGTTTACCAACCTGAGAGCAGATGCTTCATCAGGTGTGATAACGACCGATTTTTTCTTCATATATTCTCCGAGCGCCATAAGATACACAGCCTTGTGAATATGCGCAAGTCCGACAATTCCCATGGGTAACCTTTTAAGCTTTAAAGCTTCCGCGGCGGTTTTAAATTCGGAGGTTTTATTTACCGCTTCTGAAAAACAGGACATATATTATTCCAATCCTAAAAGCCTTGCGGCATTGTTCCCGAAAATATCAGCAAGAACATCATCGGAAAGTCCGAGACTTTTAATAAATTCCATTTCTTTATCAGGTGCAGACCATGGAAGGTCACTGCCTAAGAGTATCTTGTCTGCGCCGTGTTTTTCAATAATTCTCTTTGCCCACAAAGGCGGCATTCTTGTGTGGCAGAATGATGTGTCAATATAGAGATTTTTTTCACCGACTAAAAGTTCTTCAACCTCATCCCATAAGAGATATCCGCCGAAATGTGCCGCTATGATATTTGTATTATCAAACATCGGTAAAATATTCTTGAGTCTTTGGGGAGTACAGTGAACAGGGTCGGGAACACCGATATCAACACCTGCATGAAAAGTCAGAAGCAAACCTAATTTATTTACTGTTTCGTAAATTCTGAACATTCTGTCATCGTCAACAAAAAAGCTCTGATAATCGGGGTGAAGCTTGATTCCCTTTAATCCCGCTTCCTTTATTCTGTAAAGCTCATCAATCGCATCTTCAGCATCAGGATGAACACTTCCGAAAGAAACCACATCATCACGCTTGTTAAGTTCAATTAAAAAGTCATTGACATTTTTCTGCTGTTTTACGTTTGTTGCAATACCTAAAACAACCGCAATATCAACACCCTTGCTGTGAACTAAATTGAGAAGTCCCTGAGCCGTACCGTCAAAAGCAGGTGTCGCATTACCCGAAGCCACCGCTAACTGCGAAACAGCACGTTCAGCGATCCTGTCAGGAAAACAATGAGTGTGGAAATCTACTATCATAATTTCTGCTTCTTTCTTAATTACTTAAATATTTCTATATTCTGCCTCTACGGAAAACTTTCTAAGTGCAAAATGCAAAGTGCAAAGCGCAAAACGTCGGGCGGGTTTCACCCGCACCCATTATAACTGCACTTTGTTTGTCTTTTTGCAAATAGAAACAAGTATTGCTATTATTTCTTTAGTATCTTTTTCGATACTCAGAAATTCACTATCTGTTAAATAATCCGTTCTATTTAATAATCTCAACCAATAATGTGTTTCGTTTGCTTCTTTTAAAGCAATATTCATTTTTGTATTAAAATCAGGTTTTGTCTGTGCTTTTTCTGCTTCTGCAACATTTGCGCCAATGCTTGTCCCACTTCTCAATAACTGTTTTGACAAAACAAACTCTTTCTTTTCCGTATTAAGATACTTGCACAAATTTATTATCCTGACAGCAAAGTCAAAACTTTTATTTTCTATAATACTCTTATTCAAATCTATCCCTCACCATTTATAATAGGTGTGGACTTCAGTCCACCCTTCGTTTTGCACTTTGCATTTTGCACTTTGCACTCATAAAAAATAGTAAACTATTTTTTATGAAGTTTTTTCATTCGCTGTTCTTTTGAGAGAACGCGTTTTCTCAGGCGAAGGCTGTCGGGTGTAACTTCCAGAAGCTCATCGTCTTTGATAAATTCCATTGACTGTTCAAGGCTCAAGACTGTGTGCGGAACAAGTCTTAAGGCATCATCTGAGCCTGAAGCACGTGTATTTGTAAGCTGTTTTTTCTTACATACATTACATACTATATCTTCATTCTTTGCACATTCGCCGACAATCATACCCTCATAGACATCAACACCGGGGCCTACAAAAAGACGGCCTCTGTCCTGAGTATTGAAAAGTCCGTAGCCTGTCG
>JAFRZS010000248.1 GCA_017442445.1 Clostridia bacterium | reverse complement strand
TTCCAGAGACTCATTCTCGATCAGGGCTTCTATCCAGATGGAATATACACTGCGCCAACAGATGATGAACTGAAAGCAGACATACAGCGCTCAATGGATATGGGCTATAACGGTGCCAGACTCCACGAGAAGATATTCGAACCGAGATTCCTCTATCACTGCGATAAGATGGGCTACATGGTTTGGGGCGAATATCCCAACTGGGGACTTGACCACTCAAATCCCGACTCACTTGACAGCGTTCTTCCCGAATGGATTGAAGAGCTTGAACGTGACTACAACCACCCGTCAATCGTTGCTTGGTGTCCCTTCAACGAAACATGGGACTATATGTTCAAACCCATCTGGCAGCCCACTCTTAAAACAATCTATGCTGTTACAAAACAGATAGATCCGATCCGTCCCTGCATTGACGCAAGTGGTAACTTCCATGTAATCACAGACATCTTTGATGTTCATGACTATGACCAGAATCCCGAATCTCTCAAGGAACACTACGATACACTCGTAACTGAAGGCACTTTATATGATGCTATCAGAAACCGCTTCCCGAGAGCACGTCAGCAGTACAACGGCGAGCCTGTATTCATCAGCGAATACGGCGGAATCCGTTGGGTTGAAGAAGATAAGGAAGGCTGGGGCTACGGCAGAACTCCCGAAAGTCCGGAAGCTTTCATCGTAAGATACAAAGGACTTACAGAAGCAATCCTTCAGAACGAATTGATCAGCGGCTTCTGCTACACTCAGCTTTACGATGTTGAGCAGGAACAGAACGGTCTTTATACATACTGGAGAGAACCCAAGTTTGATCCCGAAATCTTCAGAAAAATCACATCACAAAAAGCAGCAATCGAAGACTAATAAAAATCCCGCCGTCAAGGCGGGATTTTTTAATGCAGAGTGCAGAGTTCAGAATGCAGAATGTCGGGTGCTGCGCACGGCAATTATAGTATGGTATCTACAATCTTCCTAATTGCGAATTTACGTCTGCGCTTTACAAATTTCGCATTTTGATATCATGATATCAAAACAATTAGTTATCAGTTATGATTCTTTAGGAGAGCAATAATAGGTGCACTTATAGCGTGTCGCAGGCACATTCAGCTCCGATAGGAATTTAGCTCCACCTATCACAGAACACCGCATGATTTTAAATCACACACGACAAATGAAAAAGAAATCATTATAATAGGTGTGGACGGAGTCCACCCGACGTTTTGCACTTTGCGTTTTGCACTCTGCACTTTCACGCTAACCGTCCCCTGATTGACACATTAATCTTTTATAATACCTTCTATTGTGCCTGTAATTTTTAACTCTGCATCAAGATTTTCGTTAATTGTGCTTGTAGGAAATAAGCTTTCTGATGTCACAGTTCCTTTGACGGTTACCTTGTCCCCAACTGCCAAGTGACTGAAATCATAATTGTTTTCCTCATAGTATTTATAAATAACACTGTATGTACAGCCGTCATCAATTGTCATTTCAAATTTTTTAAGAGTATTCTTTGTGGGCATATTACCATTCATTGTTTCTCCGATTATCGCATCAGATATTTGGGTGATTTTACCGCTCATTTCTGCAGAAGCCGGTGTAAATTCTTCTTCAAATTCAATCGCTTTTCCGTTCAGGTAATATTCATGATATAAATCTCGGTATTCAGACCATTTATATTGTGTTCCGTTCACGGTAAGAATAGCATTTGATGAGTTTTTATCCATAACCTTTGAAATAATTAAGCCTCCAAGAACAAGAATTATTACAAGCACTATAATTAATGCAATCGGCTTTTTCTTGTTTTTTGCACCGCAAGACGGACAATTCTTTGCACTTTTTGCGATTTGCGTACCGCAGGTTTTGCAACTTGTCATTTTTTTGTTTTCCATTTTGTTATACCTCCAAAAATAAATGTACAGATGCAGAAACATTCTCCTGTGTCTCCAAAACGTCCAACATCTTTTATTTTATAATAGCATAACTGTTTACATAAGTCAACATATCATTGACTATAATCTATGATATTGAAACCACTTTTAAGATATAATAGCATAAAGGTGGTGGTAAAATGAACATCTGTGATTTTGGGACAACTTTAAAATCCCTGCGAAAAAGTCACAACCTGACACAAAAAGAATTAGGTTTGCAATTAGGTTTATCCAAGGCAGTAATCAGCAAGTACGAAAACGGATTGGGATATCCTACTTTTGATACATTGATACAAATAGCAAACTACTTCAGCGTTACCACAGATTATTTATTAGGAGTTGCCAAAAACAAAACTATAGATGTATCAGACCTGAACGAATCACAAATAGAAACTATACAACGAATAATCTCTGAATTTAATCGTGCCAACAAGCAATAAAACAAGCCGAGTGTCCTTTATGAACACTCGGCTTAACGATTGGCTTTTTTATTATTTTTGGAAGAATGTGAGGAATGCTTTGTAGGTCATGTAGACGTCAATTTTGGATACTACTTCATACGGAGAGTGCATTGAAAGTACCGGAACTCCGACGTCAACTACATCAACATCAAGATTTGCAATATACATAGCGACTGTTCCTCCGCCGCCTTCGTCAACCTTGCCGAGCTCACCGATCTGCCAGATAACATTGTTGTCATTGAAGAGCTTTCTTACCCAGCCCATGAACTCTGCCGATGCATCTGATGTGCCTGACTTTCCTCTTGCGCCTGTATATTTTGTAACAACCACACCTCTGTTGATGAATGAGCTGTTCATTTTCTCAGATACTGAGGGGAATGAAGGATCAAATGCCGCATTTACGTCTGCTGAAAGACATTTTACATTTTTGAAAACTTCACTTGCAGTAAAGCCGTTCATTCTTGCGATATCTTCAATGAAATATTTGAGATATGAAGAATTAAGTCCTGTGTTGCCGTCACTGCCTGTTTCTTCCTTGTCTGTGAGTACACAGATTGCTGTGTATTCAGGATAATCTGTATCAAGAATTGCCATGAGTGACGGATATGCGCAAACTCTGTCATCGTGACCGTAAGCACCTATCATGCTTCTGTCAAAGCCGATATCCGATGCCTTCATAGCGGGTACTAATTCAAGCTCTGCTGAAAGGAAATCTTCTTCTACGATGCCGTATTTTTCATTGAGGATTTTCATGATGTTGAGCTTTACAAGATTTCCGCCGTCTTCTGTATCAAGGCGTCTGCTTCCGATAATTATGTTAAGCTCTTCACCCTTGATGCCTTCCGATAATGTGCGTTTCATCTGCTCTTTTGCAAGATGCGGAAGTAAATCCGATATCACAAACTTGGGTTCATCGTCTTTTTCGCCGATTGAAACATCAACCTTTTCTCCGTTACCCTTGATAACTACACCGTGAAGTGAAAGAGGCATTGCAGGCCACTGATATTTTTGATTCCGCCATAGTAATGTGTTTTGAAATATGCGATTTCGCTGTCCTCATAAAGCGGATTGGGTTTTAAATCCAATCTCGGAGAGTCAATGTGTGCTGCTGTGAGTCTTATTCCCTCTGCAACGGACTTGCTTCCGAATACGCAAAGAATTATTGACTTGTTTCTGTTTACATAATAAACCTTATCACCTGCAACATAATCTGCGTGCGGATCAAATTCTTCAAAGCCGTTAGCTACTGCAAGATCAACTGTGTATTTTACAGCCTTGCGCTCTGTTTTACACTCGTCAAGGAACTCCTTGTAGCCTTCGCAGAATTCATCTGCAAGGCTTATTTCATCACCCATTGTGCAAACTGCAGGTTTCGGATCCATGAAAAGTTTTTCTTTCAATACTTCAAATTCGTTTTTTTCGCTCATTTATATCAATCCTTTCTTAGTCTTTACTGAGAAGCTTTTTATAAACCTCAACAGCATCTGTTACTTTTTTTACATAATATTCTGTATCAGCAAACGGAATTTTTTTCAG
>JAFRZS010000024.1 GCA_017442445.1 Clostridia bacterium | reverse complement strand
AGAAGGCTGACATCAATCTTAACAGAAAGATGCTTTCAGAAATCGCTATCGCAGATCCCGCAGCATTCACAGCACTTGTTGAAAAAGCAAAGGCTGCTTTAAAATAAGATAAAACAAAACGAGCACTTCGGTGCTCGTTTTTTTATCAATAATAAAGGTCTCGCGCGTCTTCGTTTCCGTTTTCCACAGCCTTTTTCAACCAGTACTTAGATTTATCATACCATTCTATACATAACGGATCATCTTTCCACTGACCTGCTTCATAGCCTTTTTTCTTTTCGTACCACTCTTTTTTCATACTATACAATCTTGAAAGAAGATACTGCGCTTCGTCATGGTCGTCAGCAATTTCTTCCAACCAATCAAGCATCTCGCCCGGATCTTCAAAACGCATATTCTTCTCATAAATCCGTCCGAGTATAATTCGTGCATAAATACTGCCGCTGACTGCCGCTTTTTTAAGAAATGAAAGTCCTTTTTCTTTGTCAGGTCGGATACTGCCTGAACCGTAATAATATATTCTTCCCGCCTCGCATTGAGCTAACACATGGCCCATATCAGCAGCCTTGACATAATAATATATAGCTAAGCTGATGCTGTCGGACAATGTCGAATTGTTCGCAAGTTCTTCAGCCTTCTTATAAAAATCTTCTGCGCTCATTCTGCTTGCTTTGAATCTTTTCCATGACCTTTTCACTTTGCGGACAATTTTTGAAAGTATTATCAAAGCGATTATACCTACTACAATCCATGCCCAAAACGGCATATCTTCAATCAAAAATACCTTTGCAGTTTCAAAAAATTCTTTCATCAAACCACCTCTGCGCCATTATATCATAACCGCCTTGAACATTCAACACTTGCAAGGGTTTCGCTGTTTGTGTTATACTTATTTCAATTCATAAAACGGAGTAAGTATATGGAAATTTTATATTCTGATGAAAATATAATAGTAGCAATAAAGCCTGTCGGTATTGACTCTGAAAAAGGAATGCCCGAAGAATTGAAAAACGAGTTCGGCGGAGAGATTTTTACCGTTCACCGACTTGATCTGAATGTCGGCGGCGTCATGGTCTACGCAAGAAATAAAAAGTCTGCCGCAGAGTTATCCCGTGCAATTCAGGACGGTACAATGATAAAAGAGTACATCGCCTGTGTTCACGGCGTTCCCGATGAAAAGGGCGATTTGGAAGATTTGCTGTGGAAAGACTCAAGGAAAAACAAGGTCTTTGTTGTAAAAAGAATGAGGGGTGGAGTCAAGAAGGCTCGGCTTGAGTTTGTAAGACTTGAGAAAGGCGAAATTTCAAGAGTAAGAATCAGACTCCATACAGGTAGAAGCCATCAGATAAGAGTTCAGTTTGCAAGTAGAGGCTTCCCTCTCGTCGGCGACCATAAGTACGGCTCACGCGACGAAAAAACTGCACCGATGCTCTACTCTCACAAACTCACCTTCCCCTACAAAAACAAAACAGTAACATTTGAATCCACACCTGAGTGGTAAAAACCGAAACTGCTGAAAGCAAAAATACTTTCAGCAGTTTCTTTATTGTGTCGCAGCAGCAAGGAGCTACGTGTCCCCAATAAATTAAAAAATGCGTAGCCGAAGCTACGCATGAAAAATACACGGCTTCGTTTGCTGCAACACAAATTACGCCCTCAATGAGTATGCGAATATAGAAGTGTGTATTTTTACCAAAATAAAAATACATACTCATCTGAAGGACTTGTTTAATTTGTGTTGCGACCTGATTATAACACAAGTCAAATCATTTTGCAATAATCCGTTGGCAATTTTGTTCTCTTATTTATCTGTATGTTTATGCAAGAATGAAAAAATTTCAAAAAACTCTTGAAAAAAAATTCACAATATAATATAATAAAACTATATTGAGGGGATTTTCGCTTTTTGCAAATATTTATAGTGAAAATTCAGAGGGAGGAAGAATTTTGTCAGGAGATTTACACTGTCACACGAAACTATCTGACGGTTCTCTCGGCATAGACGATTTAATTGTTCTTGCGCAGAAGAAGGGTGTTTCGACAATAGCTATTATGGACCACGACTGTCTCGCCGCTACGGTCCGCGGTAAAATTATCGGTGATCGCCACGGTGTTAAAGTTATACCGGGTGTTGAGTTGTCGGCAACAGACACAAAAAGAAATAAAAATACAACTGTTTTATGTTATCTTCCCGACCATCCCGACAGACTTGAGGGTTTGTGTCGCAGAAACTTATTGGCAAGAAAGAAAGCCAGTCAGTATATGATACTTAAAGCAAGTAAGAAATACGATATCAGTCCCGACCTTATTTTAAAGTGTGCTACGGGTTCAACTAATGTTTACAAACAGCACATCATGCACGCTTTTATGGAATGTGGTCTTACTGACCGCATTTACGGTGACCTCTATAAAAAAATATTTACAGGCAACGCTCCTGACAATATCACGGTAGAACCTGTTTTCCCTGATGTTACGGAGATTATCAATGCTATTCATGATGCAGGCGGTATTGCGGTATTGGCTGCAAGCGGAACAGAAGATAACTACGAGTTGCTTGAAGAACTCACAAAGCCCGGCAACGAAGGTATTGACGGTGTTGAGGTATGGGGTCCCACAATTGACGATGACAGAAGAAAGCATCTTATGAGCTTTGCTGAAAAGAATAATCTTCTCATGGTTGGCGGAAGTAACTTCCACGGTATGTACGGAGACAAGCATACTGTCGGTGATTATACCACCCCAAAACAGCATCTTGATACATTACTTAATTTTAAGCATTATAACTTAAAATATAAAACACAACAGAACGGTTAAGTTCGGATATGGAGATTTGTTTTGCGAAAAGACGACAGCGATATTAAAATTTTTACTAAATCTGAGAAAAAAGACGAGCATTCGGAATTACACGGTATTGCAGATGTTCTCGGTAAACACCGTGAAACAGGTAACATTGATAAAGCTAACAAGCTTGGCGAAGACCTCGCTCTGATGAGTGTCAATAAGGTTGTATCAATTCCTTATAAGGAAGAAATCAATGTTGCTGAGTCTGAGTATGCCCTCATACAGTATCAGGCAAGTATTCTGCTTATTTTCTCAGCGCGTCATTTTTTGGGAGAATATCTTAACGAAACACTTATCCCTATCGCTATGAGCGCTCTTTATAACAAATTGATTGATATTACCCCTGACTTGTTTAAAAATGTGTCAGGCGGCGCTGAAATTTCCTTCTATACCCTCGCACTTTCCCGTGACGGTATCCCCTCAAGACATATAGGTAATTGCTTTGCAATGCTTTGCAAACACGATTCAGACAGCACCTTCGCAAATTACGGTGAAAAACTCTATAACTACATGGACGACACAATCCTTAAAATGATTAAGCAGGAAGGTTTTTGTGAAGTCTGACCGCATAAAATTCAAAGGCTGAAAAACATTCGTTTTTCAGCCTTTTCTGTTTTTCTATTCTATAATTATTTCTTCTACAATTGATTCAGGATCTTCAGTTTCTTCCCATTCTTCACGAATTATAATATTAAACGGGAAATCATCTCCCTTGAACTTCACCTCATAAAATATTTCAGCCTTATCTTCTTCAGTAAAATCTATTTTATTTTCAAGACAATGTCTTTCAAATTCCGACTGATATGAATCCCAATCTGCATACTTCGATTTTGCTTCTGAAATTAAGTCAGTTGCGTTGGGACTGTTTTTCAATTCGTGTATGAAAGTTTTAATTTCATTATCTTCAAGAGGTTTTGACTCCATTATATAGCTTTCGCTATCCTTTGGAAATTCACTATACTTAAAGTCATAAACTCCGACACATTGTGTTATTGAATCTATGTTTTCCTCTGAAAATTCAGGCATGGTTAAGGTTATATCCTTTGCTTTAAAGACAAAATATCTTTCAAGAAAATTACTGCCTGTATCATATATCAGAAGCTTGTCATCAACAACATAAAAACGCTGCTTTAAAACTTTATCACTTAATGTCGTGTATTTCGGATAAACTTCTTTAATATTATCTTTGTTTTTCAATTCAACACGGCTCCAGTATATTTCATCGCTGTTTTCAAAACAATCATGATAACCGGTTCCGACTATTCCACTGTATATTACACCGTTATATTCATAACCGTCTTCAGCTCTGTTGCGGGTCAGGATACTATCTTCAGGATTTTTACTTATAGGGACATAACGGAAAGCAAGATATACAGCAGACATAACAACAATAATAATCAAAAATACTTTTAAAACCTTTTTCATATTCCTTATGTAATCGAACTATCCAAAAATCCGAATCTCCTTCTTTTCTTAACTTTCAATAAAGGCGAAGGCTAAAATGACCCTCGCCTTTGTTTTTTTAATTGAACGGATTATAGAATTCATATGTTGTAGATTCTTCAACCGTTTTTTCTACCTTGCCGTCATCAGCAACAAGCTTTACTTTAACATCAAATGTTTTCATTTTATAGTTGCTGTCAAAACGCACTATTGTGAGAGTGAGAGTATCACCGATTTTTCCATTTTCAACCTTTTCAAGCAAAACTGATGAGGTTGTAAGCTCTTTACCATTAACCTTTGTTATGATATCGTTAACCATAATATCTTTTGTTGCAAGGTCGGAATCGGCATTTATCCTACCGATGATAAGCGAACCTGCCGGCAAATCTTTAAGCTGAATTACCATGCTATATTTTTCTGATGAAGCCGCTGTATAGTAGCTGATTCCGAGCTTTGCTCTGTTTGTGATGCGTCCGTGTTTGATCAGATTATCAACGATTTCTTTTGCATCGCTTATCGGAATTGAGAAGCCCATTCCTTCAAATTCAGCCGCAATTATCTTTGATGAATTGATACCGATAACCTGACCGTAGCTGTTGAGAAGCGCACCGCCTGAGTTACCGGGGTTGATAGCAGCATCTGTCTGGATGCACTTCATTGTGTAGCCGCCGTCACCTACTTCAATTTCACGGTTAAGGGCAGAAACGTAACCTATTGTTACGCTGGAATTAAAGGTCATACCGCCGGGGTTACCGATTGCCAAAACTATGTCCGCTACGTTTAAATCCTCAGCCTTGCCGAATTCAGCAGCAGGGAGGTTTTCAGCCTCAATTTTAATAACTGCAATATCCGTAATTTCATCGCTGCCGATTAATGCAGCTTCATAGGTAGCACCGTCAGAGGTTATTACCTTTAAATTGTCGGCACCGCTAACAACGTGAGCGTTAGTGATAATGTAGCCGTCGCTGCTGAAGATAATGCCGCTGCCTTCACCTGCAGGTGAAACCTCGTCGCTCTTCTGTGTTGTGCCGCCAAAGAAATTATAATATTCAACTATCTGGTAATTCTGGATGCATACAACCGAAGGAATAAGCTTTTTTGCAATTTCCTGATTTGTAAGCTTGGAAATTGAACCGACGGGAGGAGCATCATTCTCGTTAGTTTCAGCTTCCTTTTCCACCTTTGTAATGGTGAAAACCGCCTCTTTGTCGTTATCCTCGGTGCTTTCAACCTGAATTGCACCTGTGGATATCATATGTGTTATAGCGCCAAAGGAAGCGCCGAAAGCAATCAGGCAGGAAAGAACCATTGAAAGGGCAAATATTAAAATTTTCTTGCTCTTGTTACCCTCGCTTTTTT
>JAFRZS010000247.1 GCA_017442445.1 Clostridia bacterium | reverse complement strand
TTACCCATACCGATAAGTCCCATCATTTCTACGTGAGCGGGAACTGATGAAGAACCGGCAAACTGTGCATCACCGTGCATACGTCCCATTGAGTCTGTAAGACCGTAGGAAGCAGGACCTGCAGCAACGTTATCAGGATGTAATGTTCTACCTGTACCGCCGCCTGATGCAACTGAGAAGTAGTTAACTGAATTTTCCATAGCCCATTTCTTGTATGTGCCTGCAACAAGGTGCTGGAAACGAGTCGGGTTAGTTGAGTTACCTGTGATTGAAACTTCAACATTTTCGTGCTTCATGATTGCAACGCCTTCAAGAACGTCGTTTGCTCCGTAGCAACGAACCTTTGCGCGTTCACCGTCTGAATATGCTTTTTCCTTAACGATTTTAAGTTCGCCTGTGTGGAAATCATATTCCGTTTCAACATATGTGAAACCGTTGATTCTTGAAATGATCATAGCAGCATCTTTACCAAGACCGTTAAGGATAACCTTAAGGGGCTCTTTTCTAACCTTGTTAGCTGTACGCGCAATACCGATAGCACCTTCAGCTGCTGCGAAGGATTCGTGACCTGCAAGGAATGCAAAGCACTTTGTTTCGTCCTTCAAAAGCATAGCACCAAGGTTACCGTGGCCAAGACCAACGCTTCTCTGCTCTGCTACTGAACCGGGAATACAGAAAGCCTGTAAGCCCTTACCGATTGTTGCTGCTGCGTCAGAAGCTTCTTTGTTGCCTTCTTTGAGTGCAAGTGCAACACCTAATGTGTATGCCCAAACTGCATTTTCAAATGCGATAGGCTGAACACCTTTAACGATAGCTTCTACATCTATACCCTTTGAAGTGCAAAGCTCTTTTGCTGCTTCAAGGCTCTCAATGCCGTACTCTTTGAGACAAGCATTGATTTTTTCCATACGTCTTTCTTTACCCTCGAATCTAATCTCATTAGCCATATTATCTTCTCCTTATTCTTCACGCGGGTCAATGTACTTTGCAGCACCATCGAAACGACCGTAGTTGCCTGTATTCTTCTTCAATGCTTCATCAGCGGGAACACCGTGACGGATATCCTCAAGCATTTTGCCGAGTCTGATAAACTCATAACCTGTAACTTCATCATTTTCGTCAAGAGCAAGTCTTGTTACATAGCCTTCAGCCATTTCAAGATAACGAACACCCTTAACCTTTGTGCTGTACATTGTACCAACCTGTGAACGAAGTCCTTTACCGAGATCTTCAAGACCTGCGCCGATTGTAAGACCGTCTTCTGAGAATGCAGACTGTGTACGTCCATATACAAGCTGTAAGAAAATCTCGCGCATAGCTACGTTGATAGCATCGCAAACAAGGTCAGTATTAAGGCATTCAAGTAATGTCTTTCCGGGGAGAATTTCTGCTGCCATAGCTGCAGAATGTGTCATACCTGAACAACCGATTGTTTCAACAAGAGCTTCTTCTACGATACCCTCTTTGATGTTCAATGTAAGCTTACATGTACCCTGCTGAGGTGCACACCAGCCAACACCGTGTGAAAGACCTGAAATATCTTTGATTTCATAAGCCTTAACCCATCTGCCTTCTTCCGGAATGGGTGCAGGACCGTGATTCGGACCTTTTTTTACGCAACACATTTTTTCAACTTCGTGTGAATAATTCATAAGTAAAAATCCTTTCAATTATTTAATTTCGCCTAACATATTCGGCACTGCCAATGCTGCATTAGCTTCGTCTGTATCAATGTGCATTGCAAGTGCATAAGAGGGGCTTACTCTTACTACAACATCACCGAATGTGAGTGTTCTGCCGTCTGTATTCAATGTTACTTCAACAACCTGCTTGTCTTCAAGCGAATACTTTTCAGCATCTTCGGGTGTCATATGTATATGACGCTTTGCAACGATTACACCCTTGTCAATTGTTACTTCGCCTTTGGGGCCTACAAGTTTGCATCCGCCGCTTCCCTCGATATCACTTGATTCACGCACGGGAGCTTTTACTCCGATTGAACGCGCATCAGTTGCTGATAACTCAACCTGTGTTTCGGGACGTACGGGTCCGAGAATTGATACTCCGGGGAAACTTCCCTTCTCGCCGATTACCTGTACTCTTTCTTCACAAGCATACTGGCCGGGCTGTGATAAATCCTTCTTAGGTGTGAGTTCATAACCTTCACCGAAAAGAATGTCAAGATGCTCACGGCTTACATGCAAGTGACGTGCTGATGTTTCAATTAAAACAGTCTTCTTCATAGCTACCTCCATAATATTAAACTATACAACATGAATTATACAACATTGTTAAATTTTTTTCAATGCTTTTTTATACAATTATCACACATTTTCAGCAAGAAAATGTGTGATAATTTCCGTTTCTATCTTTTTATTTTACCTACAAGCCAAAAAATCAGAAATGCTATCAGATTCGTTATTACGATTGAAGGCCCTGCGGGTACGGGATACAGGAACGATACCGTTATTCCGATTATAAAACATACTACCGAAATAATTGCTGATGAAATCACAACACTGCGGAAGCTTTTGAACACACGCATACTTGTAAGCGACGGAAAAATTATCAGACTTGAGATAAGTAATGCACCCATCATTCTCATTCCGACAACTATTGTAATTGCCGCCAAAACCGCTATCAGCATATTATAGATATTTGTTTTTGTGCCGACTGCTTTTGCAAAGTTTTCGTCAAATGTCACTGCAAAAATTTTGTTGTAGAAAAGCACAAACAGAACAAGCACAATTACTGTCAGAATAACACTCAGCCACACGTCGCTTTCGCTTATTGCCAAAATCGAGCCGAACATATAACTGTTGATATCAAGATTCATTCCCGTTGTCAGCGAGGTAACGATAATACCTATTGCAAGTGCCGACGAGGATATAATTGCAATTGCGGAATCACCTTTGATTTTGCTGTTTTCTGATATTCTTAAAAGCAGAAATGCGGCAATTACAACTACAGGTATTGACACAACAAGCGGTGCGACATTCATAGCCAGTGCTATTGACAGTGCACCGAAGCCTACATGTGATAAGCCGTCACCTATCATTGAATATCTTTTAAGAACAAGGCTTACTCCCAAAAGCGCCGCACAAAGCGATACGAGTATTCCGACTACGATTGCCCGTACCATAAAATCATAAGAAAACATTGAGGAAACTGTTTCAAGCATTTTCATTTCCTCCTGTCATTTTGTTAAAGTATTCTGTTTTTATATAATCCTCGGTTTTACCGAAAAACAGTACCTTTTTATCCATATGCAGAATTTTATCAGAACTTTCAACGGCACGCTTTACATCGTGAGATACCATCAAAATCGTAAGTCCTTTTTCTTTGTGAAGCTCAGAAATCAGCTCATAAAATTCCGCTGTCACAACAGGGTCAAGTCCTGTTATCGGCTCATCAAGGATAAGCAATTTTTTTGTTGCACACAACGCTCGTGCCAACAAAACTCTCTGCTGCTGTCCGCCCGATAAATCCATATAGGATTTTTTCCTGATGTTTTCAATTCCCAAAAGCTTTATATTTTCATCTGCGAGTTGCTTCTGAGATTTTTTATAAAACGGAAAGCTTTTATTCTGAAACGCAGACATCACAACCTCATAAACACTTGCGGGAAAATCCTTCTGGACACTCGTCTGCTGAGGAAGATATCCTATTTCGTTTTTTGAGATGCCGTCAAATATAACTTTTCCGTCAGCATTTTTTATAAGCCCTAAAATGCCTTTTACAAGTGTTGATTTACCCGTGCCGTTTTCACCGACAATGCTGACAAAGTCGCCTTCCTCAACCTCAAAGCTTACATTGTGAACAACAGGCGTTTTATCATAATGTAAATGCAAATTTTCACATTTTATCAATGGCATTACTGAAGTCCCTTTCTGAGATTTTCAAGATTCTGTTGCATTAAAGACAAATATGTCACTCCGTTTTCAAAATCCTCTTTTGATACATTGTGGCATGAATGCAGAAGCAACAACTCTGCGCCCGTTTCTTTGCACAGTGTTCTGCCGATTTTCGGATCGGTCAATTCTTCATAATATATTGCAGAAATTTTTTCTCGTTTAACTGTGTCAATTATGTTTGTAAGATTATCTGCTGACGGCTCGTTTTCAGTTGAACACGATGCATAGGCGCTCATATAGTCAAGGTCATATTCCTCAAGGAAATACAAAAACGCACATCTTCCGCCAAAAATAATTTTGTCCTTATTGCTGTTCTCAATCAGATTTTCAAAGTCAATATCAAGATTGCCGAGCTTTCTGATATAATTGTTCGCATTCTGTGTATAATAATCTTTATTTTCAGGGTCAGCTTCAATAAGATTTCTGAGAATGTGCTGAACAATTTTCATCGCATTTTCCGGACTTGTCCATACATGCGGATCGCGTTCATGAGAATGATGCTCGTGGTCGCTTTCAGCTTCCTTCATTTCAATATTCTCAGAGATGTCAACAACTCTCAGATTGGCATTGTTAAGGCTTCCGATTATTCTTCCCGCCCATGCTTCCATGCTGTCGCCTGTGTAAATAAAAACATCGCACTTTTCAATTTCGATTATATCCGCAGTAGTCGGCTCAAATGTATGACTTTCAACTCCGGGAGGAAGTAACAGTTTTACCTCTGCCTTATCCCCCACTATTTCCCGACAGAAATCATACTGCGGAAAAAGTGTTGTTACTATTGAAAGCTTTTCGCTGCTTGTCACGGGTTCAGTTGTGCAACCGACAAAAGACACCAACAAAACTAAAGATAATAATATTGCTATAAGTTTTTTCATTTCATTTCTCCGTTACAATTTTTGCAGACTCCGTAAAATACTGTTTTGAAACAGTCAACGGTAAATTCATGTTCGTCAAATACATGGTTTGCAAGTGAGTCAATATGTTTACATTCAAGGTGCGTAAGCTCTCCGCAATTCACACACATAAAATGATAATGATTATGACAATCCCCTGCACCTATATACTGATAACAGGTTGAAAGTCCGTCATGTGCCTGATATTTACGCAACTCTCCCGATGACACAAGCTTATCAAGATAACGGTAAACTGTTGTCTGTCCGACATTCACTGACTTTGAGCGTAGCTCCTCCATTATATCCTTGACCGTCATATGTCTGTCTGATTGAGCTTTAAGTATTTCAAGTATTGTTTCTCGCTGTTTTGTTTTATAATCTCTTATATTTTCCAAGCTATTTCCTCCAATATGAAAATGAAAACCATTTTCATATTTATAGTATAACCCTGAAAAAGCGCCTATGTCAAGGTAATTTTGCACTAAAAAGCTTATAAAATCACTCAATAATTACATCTATTAATAAAAAATGAACATTTTTAAATTTTTTTTACAAAAACACTTGATTTTTTTCTAATGTGGTGTTATAATTCTTAACACATTGAGCGCAACGAGTGCTCAATGAGTTGGTGTTAATGACGATGAGGGTCCACCCGTTCCCATACCGAACACGGTAGTTAAGCTCATCAGTGCCGAAAATACTTGGTTTTCCTGGGAAGATAGGACGATGCCAACACACAAATTCAGTCATCCAATAGGGTGGCTGTTTTTTTATTCCCTGAAGGGGATGTTAAAAATGTGCAGACCGCATAAATGCTATGAACAAACCTCACCGCTCGACGTACCTTCGTACGCCTTCGGGATCAGTTTGTCCATTCTGCGCATTTTTTCCTATCCCCTTATTTTTATGTTAAAAATGTGCAGACCGCATAAATGCTATGAACAAACCTCGCCTCTCGACGTACCTTTGTACGCCTTCGGGATCAGTTTGTCCATTCTGCGCATTTTTTCCTATCCCCTTGTTTTATGTTTAAAATGTGCAGATCACTTCGTTATGTACAAACATCATCACTCGGCGTTCCTGAGCTTCGCAAATGTTAAGGGTACTGCGTACAGCAATCAAAAACAATCCCTCAGTCAAAATCTTTGATTTTGACTGAGGGATTTAGCTATGAAATAATTTAGCTGTTGCGTAGTAACAATTTAGCAAACGCACAGCAGAGCCCGACATTTTGCACTTTGCGTTAATTTTTTCTTATTCTGTCAAGCGGTTCCTTGATTTCACTGCTGTATCCTAAAATTTCGCAATCACCGTTTTCGTCATATTCTGATACCGCATAATAAATCCTGCCGTCTTCCCCCAATGCGCTTCCGTCACTCCTCATATGAATCATTACTCCTGTTTCAAGAATAGCCGCGCCGATGTAATTAGTCCTTAAAAACTGTACTGCTCTGATAATATTAATATCTCTCTTTGGCATAAAGCATCCCTCTTTTCATTATTGATTGTGCATATTTTTCACATACTCTTTGTGATATTATATCACAATTATTGTTTATTGCAAGTCTTTTTTTCATTTTTCTACTAAATTTTTCAAAATTCTTTCTTTTATTTACACTTGCATTTAAAATAAATATGTGATAGCATATACTCACATTTTCTGATTGGAGATAATTATGTCTGCTACTTTAAAATTTGTTGAAATATTTACTGACGGCGCCTGTTCGGGAAATCCCGGCCCCGGCGGTTGGGGAGCTGTACTGCGCTACAAGGGCGTTGAAAAAGAACTATCGGGCGGTAATGCCAATACAACCAATAACCGTATGGAGCTTACTGCAGTAATCTCTGCACTTCAGGCTCTCAAAGAAAAATGCAATGTTACAATCTGCACTGACTCGCGTTATGTCTGTGACGGAATCACAAAAGGCTGGGCAGAAGGCTGGAAGAAAAACGGGTGGAGAAAATCCGATAAAAAACCTGCTTTAAATTCTGACTTATGGGATTTGCTTTTGCGTGAGCTTGAACGCCATGAATATAAATTCATATGGGTTGAAGGTCATGCCGGTCACCCCGAAAATGAAAGATGCGACAAACTTGCTGTTGCACAGTCGCAGAAATACAGCAAATAAGCACCGAAAAGCGAAATGCTTTTTCGGTGCTTATTTCATTATATCATTACTCAAATATTTTCTTGAACTCATTTAATGTTTCTCTTATGTAAAGACCGTTCAGGAAGTGCGCA
>JAFRZS010000246.1 GCA_017442445.1 Clostridia bacterium | reverse complement strand
CCCTCTTTGAAGAGATAAACATACTTTGTACTCATAAATAAAACCTCCAAATATAATTTTTGAAATTATTATATATAATTTTCCACACAAAATTATAACAGACCTCTAAAAAAAAGTCCATAGCTTTTCACAACAAATTTAAAGTATATGAAAAAAGTTTTTTTGCGTTCATATTTTTGAGAAAAAATTGTATATTTTGACTACAAACCCAATACTTTAATCACCATTTACCTTCAACGGTTGCAATTCCATTGATTTGTCTGAAATCATGAATTGAGG
Source organism: Clostridia bacterium (assembly GCA_017442445.1). Classification (GTDB taxonomy): domain Bacteria; phylum Bacillota; class Clostridia; order Oscillospirales; family Acutalibacteraceae; genus RGIG2945. The sequence continues at coordinate 14,100 of JAFRZS010000246.1, read as the reverse complement.
ATATTCAGGGAAAGTATCTATCGTCGGTTGCTCTTGAGAGAGTGCAAGAAGCAATACAAATTCACTGTACTCAGTCCCGTAATCTGCGGCAACATGTGTTGCATTTTTGATAAACCACGTTCTGTCTTTATAAAGGCAGTTGCCGGCATCTATTATTTTGTCAGGACTTATATATTTTTTATCTGCTTTTTCGATATAATCATTAGCGAGAATTTCGTTTACATTTGCTACGGTAGCAAATCCTGAAGTCAGTCTTAATTCAAGGAATCTGTCCCCTTGCTCCGCGCTGTTTTTATATATCGGCAACAGACCGCTGTCATAGTTTGATATGAAAGTCATTTTGACTCCGTCTTTTTCTGCTTCCGACAAAGTTTCTTCAGTTGAAAAAACAAACTCTCTGCACTTCATAACCTTTTCGAATAACTCGGGGCAATCGCTTCGGTAAGAGAAAATGTTTTCAATTGCTCCGTCATACAACTCATCAGGACATAAAGCCCAGAGACCCGGATTCGTTGCAAAAATATCTATCAAAGCTTCATCATAAATTTTATCAAGATTCTTTTCTGCAAAATTATTTACTACGTTTGCCAAATGGTCGTATATTCCTGTATATCCGAGAAGCTTAAGAATAAATGTAAGAACACGATTGCCGTTATATTCCGACATGGTTGTGAAATAATACTCAAAGCTTTCACTCGGAATAACTATTGTTCCGTTGAGTGCTTCACCCGCAACTCCTGCTCCGTTATGAGCAGAGCTTAAAAAAGTACACGAATCTACACTTTTACCTCCGTAATATTTGAGATATGCCGTTGTAACTGCACCACCCATACTGGCACATATAATTTTGACTTTATCTTTACCGCTGTTTTTCTTTGCAGACTCAACAAGATTATTAAGTCTTTCCGCCGATTCCCACGGAGCAAGACGCCAATCAAGATTCAGGAAATAAACATTTTCTGCGCCGACAGCATCAACCACTTCATGAAGAACTCCCTCGGCATTTTTGTAAGGCACAGTTTCAAGGAATTCCAGATCTTCCGACATGGCATTGTAGCACTGATGTATGGTGATATCAGAATTGATACTGTTTCCTTTATCATCACTTGCAAAATTGCCCATTGAGTCCCATAGAAAATTCACTATACCGTCTGCCAAAGCATTTTCATTCCTGAAAATAAGTGAATTAATAAAGACATCAGATAAAAGTTTCATTATTGTTTTTGTGCTGATTGAAAAAGCTTTTTCGCCTGTTTTTTTATTGTACATTCCGCTGAAATTAAAGCCTCTTACCACAACTATCGGATAACCGTCATAATTTTCTATAAATTCCGGTTTGTTGTTCAGGTTCGGCTCTGCAGCAACAAAAACGGTCATACTGAAAAGCATCAGCAAACACACAAAAAGACTTATTATTCTTTTCATTGAATTTCCTTTCCGTAAACAAAAGTATGAACCGAACACATTGACTCGGTTCATACCTGAATTTTATATTAACAAAAGTACAACAACCATAGCTATGTTGAAGAGTACTGTGAGTCCGTATGCTTCAAGGAATGAACCTATAAGCATAATCAATGCGGGGATAAAGAAGAAAATCTTTCCGATTACGGTTGAGCTGTTGCCCTTACCGTAAATTTTCTCCCACATATTGAGAGCATCTTCTCTGAGCGGGAAAATGTTAGAAAGAAGTGAAAGACCTATCCAGAGAAGGATTGCATAAAGAACAGTTTTTACTGTTGTATTCTGCACATCAAGTAACAGAAGATTTATAAACGGGCCCGAAGCTATTGTAAAACCAAGTCCGAAATTGAAATATCCCGGAAGGAAATTATACCAGAAGCTTCTTGCCGATGTCGGAATAAGTTCATGTCCTACATGACCGCAGAGTTCGTCCATGCGGATATAGTCATTGGATTCAACAGGTGACTTGAATGCTCTGCAGAAAACCTGCTCCCAGAAACCTTTTACGATTGCTCCGGGAATTGAAATAATCTTTGATAATACATATATGATTGTCATTATAAATCAAAATCCCCTTTCAAAAAGATTTCTTCAAGTGTTATCTTCTTTTCCGCATACTGTTCAAGTTCTTCGGGGAAAGGAAGCGCTGCGCCCTGAGATGCATAATGATCCTTTACTGCTGAGAACTGTTCTTCGTCTTCAAGGTATGTCAGAAGTGCATAGGTATTGATATATCTGACATAATCGTGGTTTGTTGTCTGCGGATTTGAGTAAAGGTAAGAATAATACTCACTTGTGATTCCGTATGCTGTTTCGGAGTCATTATTAAGCACCATAGCAATAAGCAACTGATGATATGTTTCAGAATTATAGTAATCATCGTCAATAGCAACCGTACAAAGATCAATCGCTTTCTCGTAGTCCTTATCAAGTCTCGCTATAAGTGCCTCGATTGATACTGCAGTTGCTCTTGCAGAGTTGATTTTTGCAAGATCGTCTGCAATTTTTTCAGCCGCAGCCTTATCGCCCTTCATAAGCAAAATCTGTGCCTTTGACCAGTTTGCTTCCTGATGAGTTTTGTTCTTTGCAATAATGCTGTCTGCAATCTCTGTCGCTTTATCAAAATCGCCTTTTCTCATATATGCATCTATAAGAGAGTTACCTTCGTTGTAAAGCCAATATTTTTCAGGAGATTTTTTCCTGATTTCTTCAAGAAAAGCAATTTCTTTATCCTTGTCACCGTCAAGCAAAGCTACATTTGACTTATAGTAAGTAATCATGTCTTCATCATAGACGCCCGGATTGTCAGCAATAACCTTATCCAAAGCAGCATAAGATTCTTCGGCATCAATAGTTGAGGTATCCTCGTGATAAAACTCTCTTATCGCCTCGTTACATACACTCGAAGTACCGACGATTCGCTCATGTTCTTTGACGATTTCAGAAAGAACTTTGCTCTTTTCAATCTGATATGAGTTAAGATAAATCTTGATTCTTTCCTCAGCATCTGACGGACCGTATGATTCATTTGCAAGTGTTGCAAGTCTTTCAACTACCGTCATGGGAACAGGTAAGCCTGTTTCACCTGTAATCATAAGTGTTTCGCTGTAAGAATCAATAGCCGCATCGACTTCACCGTTTTTCTCAATCATATAGCCCATAAGAGTTGATATACCTGCAAGGGCATTCGGTGCTAAAACAAATGTACCTATAATTGACACTATGCATACCAGCACAACTGCAATTATTCCCATTGTGTTGAAAGGAGTTTTCAACATATCAATTCTGCACTGTGCACAATACTCATAATCCTCGGCAATACTTGTGCAACGGCGGCGTTTACCACAGCATACACAGAGTTCTTCTTCGGGAATTTCTTCCTCCTCTTCAACTTCATCAATTACATGAACATCTTCGTTATCAATCAATTCAATTGAGCTTTCTACTTCGGGAAGTACTCCGTCCCAATCCTGTACTGCATCAGGAATTTCAGTTTTGTTCAGTCCTGATAAAATTTCATTCGCTCTGTCTTTAACAGACTTTTCATCTTCAACAGTTTCCTGTGAAGTTTCTTCGTCTAAAACTTCGTTTTTCTTGTTTTCGTCCAAAGCTATTCCTCCTTCTGAAAATTACTCAGTATATTCTAACATTATTTCATGCATTTTTCAACACAATTAAAAAATTTTACTTTTTGCTCATATTTCATTATTTTTATCTTTTTATTTTATGATTGTTTGTGTTATAATTAGCGCAGAAGGATGTGAGTTTATGAACGCTGAAAAAAAGAGAATGCACTCGTTAAGAGTCGCTTATGAAAACTGGTTTTATCCCGAACGATTCAGAGACCTTCTGAATTTATTAAAAGAATATCCCTGTAACATACAAAGTATTGCTCTTTTTACTTCTGCAACTCATCCGCCTCTGACACTTGAAGAAACTGAGATCAGATTGGATATCATCAAGGAAAGACTTGAAGATATCCGCAGTCTCGGTCTTTTTGCAGGAATAAATATCCTCGGAACAATCGGCCATCACGAAGAAGACCTCGACAATCATCTCAAGGGCGACTATACATATATGACAAATAAAACCGGCGATGTCTGTCGCGGTTCATATTGTATGACTGATGAAAAATTTATCGAAGAATATATCATTCCCGTTTACACCTTACTTGCAGAAGCTCATCCTGATTTTATATGGATTGATGACGATATCCGTCTTCCTCATATGCCGATAGGTCACGGTTGCTTCTGTCAGAATTGTATTGATAAATTTAATCAAAAAAACAACACCTCATATACAAGAGAAGAATTAGTCAGTGGAATCAGCTCAGTAAATCTTGAATTGAGAAGGCTGTGGCTTGAACACAACCGCGATACTATTGTAAATCTTTTCAGAACAATCAGCTCTGTTGTCTATCAGGTTGATGAAAACATCACCCTCGGCTTTATGACAGGCGAAAGATATTTGGAAAGCTATGATTTCAAAGCTTTCGCAGATGCTTTATCGGATAACGGCAGACATAATATTATGTGGCGTCCCGGCGGCGGCGCTTACACTGATTACAAATTTACGGAGATTGTTGAAAAGGTATCACAATGCGGAAGGCAGAACGCTTATCTCCCCGACTATGTTACTGTTGTTCAGACGGAAATTGAAAATTTCCCATATAACCTCATCAAAAAAACTCCTATCTCCACAGCTCTTGAATGTGCGTGGAATATGACTGGCGGTTGTACGGGTGCCGCACTTAATATTCTCCCTTCGGAAACAAACGAGCCGATAGACACAATTATCCCCCACTTGAAAAGAATAAATAATCTTTCTGATTTTTTCGAATTGCTTTCTGAAAAAACCGGAGGCAGACAGCCTTGCGGTATCGGTACTGCATGGCGTCCCGACTGTCAGTTGGCAACGCCCGAAGGAAAATTTATAGGACACTTCGGTTCTATGTTTTCAAATTTCACAAGTGAATTTTTTGACCTCGGTCTGCCACAGTGTTACCGTCAGGAAAATTCATTTGTAACACTCGTCAGAGGCACTGCGTGTCTTCACTGGACAGATGACGAAATCAGATCGCTTTTATCATCTGGCGTGTATATGGACAGTGAAGCTCTTGATTTGTTTAACAGCAGAGGCTTCGGTGATATGGTAGGATTTAAAACCGAGAAAAATATCCCCATAGATGCAAGAGAATTTTACACAGATCACGCACTTAATTCTGATATTCAGAACGGTATCAGAAACTGCCGTCAGGCATTCAATCCGGGCGACTCTTTTTCTCTGTCGCCTACTTCGGAAAAATCACAGACTCTTGCAAAACTGATTGACTATCACGGCAACACACTTGCAGATTGCTGTCAGGGATTTTTTGAAAACAAAAACGGCGGAAAAATTTCTGTCGGCGGATATTATCCTTTTACATGGATATCCGATTATTATAAATCAATTCAACTCAAAAGACTTATGGTTAAGCTTTCAGGCAACACCCTCCCCTCTTACGTTGAAAGCTATTGCCGCATAAGAAACCACACGTTTGTAAATGAAAATGAAACGGTTGTAGCACTTTTCAATCATACAAATGAGGATTTGGAAAATATCAGCGTTGCAATTAAGACAGACAAAGAAACCGCAATCTGTTACACGACGGATAACGAAACTTATACACTCAAAACAACAAGAGAGGAGAACGGATATAAATTCTTTAGCGTAAGCAAAATTAATGCTTTCAGAATCATCTTAATAACATTATGAAAAATTTAAACTTTTTACCAAAAACAACAGATATTTTACCCAAGCACGACTTAGTTTTCGGGAGCCCGATAAACGACGAGTCGGCAGGTATTCCCATCGGTGATGGGGATACAGGCTCACTTGTTTGGCTTGAAGCTGATGCAATACATATCAACATTAACAAGACGGATTTGTGGGATAATTCCACGGACAATTCCGATTGCTTTTGTGCAGACAAAGAGGAAAATCTCACTTGTCTGCGTCATGGCGGTGAGTTGGTTATTAAATTCAACTCGCCCAGTTTTGATATGATTTATCAGGGTGAATTCAAAGAAAAGCTTTCTTTGAAAGACGCTACAATAAATCTTCATTCTGAAACTGTTTTTTCAAAAATTGATGCTGAAATTTTTGCTTCAAATAAAAATCGTGTAACGGCATTGAAATGCAAGTTCAATTCAGTCGAAGCCGACGAGCCGACTATATCACTTTCGCGTTGGGGCAGTAAAAATTTGTGGCGTTGGTATGCACGCACGACACACAAACCCGAAGCAGGGCTTGACGGCACGGAAGCCTTCACGGAAGATAACCGAATTTACATCACACAGAAATTAAACGGCACAAACTTCTGTCTCGGTTTGGCAATAGTTACCGATTCGGAGCATACTCACAATAAGACAAACAGCCACTCGGGCAGATTTGTTTTATCACAGACCACAGATTGCAACTTCACTCTTTTTTATAACATCTCACTCGGTGACTCGACTTATTATGCGAAAGAAAAAACAAAGCTTGCACTTGATTCTGCAATAGCAGAAGGGTTTGAAATCTTACACATTCAACACAAAAACGAATGGGAAAAATTCTGGAACAAATCACTCGTTCAGATACCACACGATTATATAGAAAACTGTTATTATCTCAGTCTTTATTACTCAAACTCCGAGTGTCGCGGTGCATATCCCCCACTTTTCACAAACGGCTTGTGGGGATTCAGACACGACTATTCTCCATGGGCATATTATTTCCATTACAATATGCAGCATATGTACGGACCTCTTGAGGCATCGGGGCACGGTGACCTTGCAGACAATTATTATGCTATGAAACGCAGAGGTCTTGATATGGCATACCTCTATGCAAAAAAAGTTAAAAATATGTCAGGTGCTTTCTATCACGATGTAACCGACTACCTCGGCAGAGGCGCAAGATATGACAGTCACAACTGTACTCCGGGTTCGCAAGTTGCGATGGCTATGTACAGGCATTACAGGATGAACGGCGACGAAGAATTTTTCAAAAATACCGCTTACCCCGTAATGAAAGGTGCTGCCGAATTTTATCTGGGTATGCTTGAAAAAGAAGCTGACGGACTGTATCATATCCACGGCACGACCGCCTACGAAGGCACACCGCCGTATCACGACACAATCACAGACCTCGTTATGATAAGAGCTTTGTTCTCTGTTATGAAAGACATTGTTTCTGAGGAAGAAAAGAGCATTTATATTGATGTTCTTGAACATCTTCCCGATTACAATTTTGTACCTTTGGACAAAGACGAAGTCAAGGACGGCAAGTTCTTACTCGGATTCGGCAAGGGGCAAGACATACACGGTGACGGCCTTGTTCTCACAATCGGAAAAGACGATGACGGTAATCTTGTGAGAAAAAATTTCGGCGACTCAAAACGTGAATTTTACGGCTTCCCCGACACCGAAATGTCACCTGTTTACCCTGCAGGAATTTTCGGACTAAAAGATAAAAATACTCCGATGTTCGATGCAATGTACAATCAGATTTTACTCCACCGCGAACCCGAAAAATGTATGCATCATTGGTGTATGATGCCTTTGTATATCGCAAGAATGGGTATGGCGGAAGAGTTGTATGAATATCTTGAAAAAACAATCAGCGCGTGGTTAGTTTATCCCAACGGTCTCGGTGTTGACGGCCCCGACGGTCTTGCCGATGTAAAAAACCGTTTGAAATACAACTATGTCAAAAACATCATAGACGGCAAATGCAACACAAATACACATAATGAGGCTTACGGCTTCCGTCATTTTGATATGGAAACTCTGCCGATTGTTGCTCATGCCGTATGCGAATCACTTTTGCAGAGTTATGACGGAATAATCCGAATCTGCCCCGCTAACAAAAAAGAAAATCCCGTCAGCTTCTGCCTTTATGCAGAGGGCGGATTTAAAATCTGTGCAGATATTTCCGAAGATAACTGCAATATTTCAATCGAAAATATGCACGGTGAAAACTGCACAGTCAGATTACCCGACTATGTTGACGAGAGCAAAATTAAATTCCTTATTTCCGAAACCGGACAAGGTGATTTGACCGAGTACAATATGGAACAAAACGAGGATAAAAAACTTTTCACATTAAACTTCAATAAAGGTGATATTATTTTAATTACCGACAATCGTGACACAAAAACAATGCCTGAAATCAAGCCCAACGAAATGTGGAAAACTTGTATCAACACCCACCTCGGTACACCGCCGCTTCCGGGAAAATAGAATTACAAAGTTATATTGAAATTTTCCGATTGAGAAACTACACAAAAATGCCCTCCTTGTGTAAAGGAGGGTAGCGCGACGTAGTCGTGACGGAAGGATTGTAGCCACATTTATGTGGCGTGGTTTGCACAAACAAAGAATTATTATAATCCCTCTGTCTTTGCCTACGGCAAATCCGCCTCCCTTTATGGCAAGGGAGGCGATAGGTTTATGCAAATTGACAAACAACTTTTAGAGAGATAGGGGTTTGTCATCAGCCTGACTGCAATCCGAAGATTGCAGTCTTTCGTTTTACTTAGTTTTTTTGTTGAGCTTGAAGCCTTGCTGTCTGAAATCCATTATTGCGCCAAGGAAACATACCGCAACGATTGAAATTGCAACATCAACAAACACAAACGAGTTATAGCCCAACGAATACATCAAAACTATACCCGATGATGATGTAATTCCGAGCGATGCGCAGATTTTATCAAGCCATTCACCTGATGCCCATTCACCCCATACGACATATCCTGAAATTACATGGCAGATGTATCTCAGAATACTTGCGATTGCCATACCGAGTGAGATTCCGACAAGCTGATTTTTTATCTTATCTCTGAAAATTCCGACAAGTCCGAATACGCTGAAAGCTACAAGGTAATCAAACAGTATTACGATTATTACAGCAAAAGCTGTTTTACAGTATGCTACATTGTTGAGTCCGAGTAACAGCTGAATTGCCGAATAGATAAAAGCAGACAATGTACCCCACTTGAAGCCGTAACGGTACGCAACTATTGCCAAAGGCATCATCGAACACACCGTAACCGTACCGCCCTGCGGGAGAGAAAAAAGCGGTATTATACTTAATACTGTACCAACGGCAATCATTATTGCCGTTTCCGTTAATTTTAAAAGATTTTTTGTTTTTTGCATTTTAACCATTCCTTTCTTGTTAAATGATACGAACAGTAAAAAAAATTAAAAACGCCTCACGGAAACCGTAAGGCGTAAATCAACTTTTTAACATTTCCTACGCCGGCATTATCCGTATCAGGTTCGAGGGTCAGAGGATAACATCCCCTATCTCAGCCGATTATATCAGCACCCCTTGTTGCTATTAAATTTTTCAGATATCTGATGCAATTATTCTATCACTATATGAATAATTTGTCAAGAAATATTCAAATATTAAATTTCCTCTTGAAATTTTCATAATATGTGATACAATTGAATAAAGATTTATGAAGGAGGAAGACTATCATGGCATACATTATCAATGACGAATGCATTTCTTGCGGCGCTTGCGAAGCAGAATGCCCCGTAGAAGCTATTGCTGAGGGTGACGGAAAGTATGTTATCAACGCTGACCTTTGCACAGAGTGCGGTTGCTGCGCTGATGCTTGCCCCGTTGGTGCTCCCGTTCAGGAATAATTGAAATCTTAAAAATAAAAAGCTCGCTTTTAGCGGGCTTTTTGTTTTTTTACATAATTATTTTCTCTGTCTTCATATATTTCACACTTGCAATCAATAATATTCCAATTACGATGCTATTTGTTATCAGCATTATTATCAAACCAATCCAATCGGTATCTCCCGCAAAACAATTATTTAGATTGGTTATTAAATTAAAAATCGGAACATATCTAAACACTGCATTATTTTTTAGTATTCCTGTCGTCATTAATACTGTTATACCTACAGGTACAGATAGTACAATTTCGTTTAAAATTTGTGCATTTTTCATCCCCGAGGATATCATGGATATGCTTAAAGATAAAAACACCGCAATTACGGACAATATTATCATTATCAAAATCAAGCTTAAAATGTTCGATATAATACTTTTACCTTGACTAAAATCTAATTGTTGAATTCCTGAATTTATAAACTCATTAGATATGAAATATGATATTAAACAAACTATCAAATTAATCATAGATAAAGAAAGCAAAGCGAGTGCTTTTCCAAAATAAACCGACTTTTTGTTCACTCCTGATAAAAATAATAGTTCTAAAGTTTTTCTTTCTTTTTCGCCTGCAAAAATATCATTTGCGAAACCCGATGTATTTTGAAATATTATCATTACCAATATTATCGGGACCAATATTTTAGACATTGAATTTGTCATATTAGTAAAATTATCATTCTCATCTTTTATCTGTAACTGAAAAGCATCTTCATATTCTTCACTTAACTTTGAATTATAAAACCGCTGAAAATTTTCACATATTTTTGTGGTTGTCGAAAACGAGTCTAATGATGAAGAATTATAGATAAAATTAAAATCTTTCTCGTTTAATTTCACACAACAATCTATGCTTCCTTCTTTTAAAAGCTTTTCGGGATATTTTGAATTTATTACTTTAAAATCATAATTAACCTCTTCAGAAATATATTGCATAAAAACTTTATATGCTTCTACAGAATCGTATTGTATGCACAAGTCAACTTCAGATTTACCATCTCTATTCAAGTAATTGATCCCCATGTTAAAAATAGGAAAGACAAGTACAGCAATAATTAATATAATTAAAGTTGATTTATCCCTCAATATTCCCAAAATTTCCTTTTTAAAAATTATCAAGATTTCTTTCAATTACTCATCTTCTCCTTTCATTAAAGATAAAATATGTGCATATTTTTCATCTTGAGGACAGTTTTTAAAAAAATCTTCTGTTTTAATTTTTCGTTGAATTTTTCCGTTCTTAATAAACGCTATGCTATCACTCAAATCAGAAATTTCAAAAATATTATGTGTAGCTATCAATATAGTTTTTTTCTGTGATTTTAAATATTTAATAAATTTGATAACATCATTCGAAGCTTCAATATCCAAGCCCGTCGAAGGTTCGTCCAATAGTAAAATATCTGGATTGTGTATAATCGAAACAACAATGGCAATTTTTTGTTTCATACCTCTTGAAAAAGTACTCGCACGCTCATTTATAAAGCTTTTAAAATTGAGAATATCGTCTAATACATCTATCCTCTCTTTTATAGAAACACTATCCATTCCATGTAGTTCGCCAAAATAGTTAATAATTTCAAAAGCCGTCAAATTTTCATAAAGGCTTACATCTCCCCCAAGCAATACACCAATTTTTGCACCAGGTTCAGTTTTTATTTCTCCGCTATCTGATTTTAATAGTTTTGCTATCAAACGAATCAATGTGCTTTTGCCAACACCATTTTTACCCACTAATGCCGTAATTTCTCCACTGTTAACAATTAAATCTAATTTATCAATAACTGTATTATCAGAAAATTTTTTGCTTAAATTAATTATTTTTATCATTTTTTCTCCTTTGGTGTGCAATGTGGGCACGGTTATAAAACCGTGCCCACACGCTTGTACGTCAAATTACTTTCTGCGAAGTTTTATAGCTGCACCAATAACTACAACTGCGTAAACGCAAGAATAAGCTAAAAATCCCATTATTCATACTCCTTTCTATAAAATATTAGCTTAAATTATAACCATATGGTTATAATTTAAGCTAATTATACTCCACATCTGATAGTATGTCAATACCAAATGGTTATATTGTTTTAAAAAGGTGTATTTATGGATAATTATTATTCGAGATTAAGAGATTTACGTGAAGATCATGATTTTTCACAGCAATTTATTGCAGAATACCTTTGCATGAAACAGCCTCAATATAGTAGATACGAGCGTGGTTTGCGTGATATTCCAACTGATATACTGATTCGTTTAGCAAAACTTTACCAAACATCTACAGACTATATTTTAGGATTAACCGACAACCCTAAACCCTACGAAAAATAAAACAAATGAGGTTATTATATGGCTATAAAAAGTTTATCTATCAGAATTGACGAAGAAATGTTACACAAGCTGCACTACGTTGCAGACTATGAGGGCAGAAGTGCCAACAGTCAGATATTGATTCTGATTCGTGATTGCATTGAAGAATACGAAGAAAAGCACGGAAAAATTGAAATTGACTGATTTTTTTGCAAAAACTTTCGTCGGAAACCTGTTCTGAAATAATTGAATTTATGCCGAAAGACATCCGAAAACATTTTCGTTGTAATTTTTGTTGTGCACTATATCGACATATAATATTTTTTGATAATATAGTACGATTTTTGTGTGTTTTTTCATCTTCATTGACCTCAAAAAACTCCCCTTGTATAATTAAGACAGAAATATATGAGGAGGTGAGCTAAATGGGTGAATTCTTCACATACATTCTTGAAATGGTAGAGAAGATCTTGGCTTATATCAACGATTTCGATTTCGCGATCATTGATTGGCTCAAAGAACTCTTCGCTAATTTCTGATTTATGAAAACAAAAGCAATAAGAGAGTTGTAAAAACTGTGTTTTTACAACTCTCTTTCTTATTTTTTGCCGTACTGTTTACGGTACTGATTCGGTGTTATCCCCGTATTTTTTTTGAAAAGTCTGATAAAATAATTTGTATCCTCTATTCCGCATTCTGCGGCAATTGTGCCGACAAGCTTGTCGCTGTTTTTAAGCAGTCCTATCGCATATTCTATACGCTTATTGTTCACATAATCCGTCAACGTACAGCCACATTCTTTTTTAAAGAGTGCTGATAAATATGTCGGATTTACACTAAGCTTTTTTGAAATACTTTTCAGACTTAAATCATCTGTGAGGTCATACGAAATCAGTGTGAGTGTCTGCCCGATAAGATATGAATATTTTTTAAGTGAATATTCCTTTACAAGAAGACAGTAACTTCGTATCATTTCACTTTGCAGAAGTCTGCTTTCTTCCTTCGAATAAATCATTTCAATTTTCTTTGCAAATAATGATGCCATTCTGTCAACATGTAACGGATGCACTCCGCCTCTCTCCGCAGAAAGCCGTAAAACAACATTGAGTGTGATAAGATAATTTTTTCTGTTTCTCAGCGAATCTGTCAACATTCTGTCTGCTGAGTTTGTATAGGTCAGATAAACAGGTGTGCTAAGCTTATTGAGTTTTCCCTGACTGACTGCATCCATAAATTTTTTCTCATCAGCATAATTTTCTTCAAGTATTGATAAGCTTAATGACGGCTCTTCGGCATCAATGTAAACAGGAGAAAAATCTATAGGTTTACTCTTGTCGTTAATCGCATATTCAACATATTCAAAAGTATAATTTTCTCTTGACTCCCAAAGAATTTCTCCGAATGTATTGGCTATTGTAAAGACGATGTTTTCATCATCAAGAACCGGTAACTTGTTATAATACTTAGTCAAAAAGTCAGAGTGTTCAAGTGACATTTTTCGATTTTCAAAAAGCTTTTCAACTTCAGCTTTATCAACAGCCATTCGCAAATACGGTCCAATGAATAAAAAGCTGTTGCTCTGAGGTAATCTCATAAACACATAGGTGCAGTAATACTCATCAAAAAATCTGTAAATCGTATTCTGACTTGCCTGACCCATTGATAGAGAAAAATAGTTTTTGTAATCACTAATGTTATAAAGCTTTGTTCTCAAGCCCAAGTCTATTTCTTTAGGTATGTTTTTCTCATAATCCTCTACAATACAGGTTGATATTTTCATTGACTCAAATAATTTGCGTGTAAACTCCAACTGCTCACTATGTTTCATAATCTCACCCCACCCCTCCAAATATACGATATTTTTTATATATTTTCAAGAAAGAGTATAAAATTGTGCTATAACCTCAAAAAATCGTTATATGAAAACACAAAAAGGAGACTGTATAAGAATACAATCTCCTCATTTTTATTTGCTGTATTAAATACTGCCTCGCGCAAAATTGGCTGTAGTGCGGTTTTGAGTGAGACGATAGTATCAAGATACATCGTCGAGCGAAAAATGGTGCTACAGCCGATTTTAGCCAAGCTTTTAGATTAAGCCCTGTGCGAGCATAGCCT
>JAFRZS010000023.1 GCA_017442445.1 Clostridia bacterium | reverse complement strand
TACGGCGACGGTGGCGGCGGACCGACAAGACATATGCTTAATATGCAGAGAAGGACTGCAAGAGGTATTCCCGGTTGTCCTAAAACAAAGATTGAACCTGCAGGAAGATTTATAGAAAGAGTATCAAAGAAAGCGTTTGAGAGTCCCTTTACACCCAAGTGGGTAGGAGAGCTTTATCTTGAACTCCACAGAGGTACATACACATCAAACGCAAAGAATAAGTACAACAACAGAAAAAGTGAGATTGAGTATCAGAATACGGATCTTCTTTGTTCACTTGATGAAAAGCTTCTCTGCAATGAATATCCTCAAGAAGAAATCAATGAAAATTGGGAAACAATACTTACTAACCAATTCCACGATATTATTCCCGGCTCATCAATCAGAGAGGTTTATGAAGACAGCGACATAGAATATGCACACGTTTTGGGTGTAGCTGATAAGCTTTCAAATAAAGCGTTAAACAACATAATATCCTCAATCAAAACTGACGGCGGTGTACTTGTATTCAATCCACAGTCATGGGCAAACAGCGGTGTTGTAGATGTTGACGGAGAAAAAGTATATGTTGAAAATGTACCCGCAAAAGGATACAAGGTTGTAAAACCGACCAAAGCAAAGTCAAGAGTTTCTGTTTCGGAAAACAGACTTGAAAATGATTTCTTTATTATTGAGCTTGATTCAACAGGTGCCTTTACAAGACTCTATGACAAGAAAAACAACCGTGAGATTCTGAAAAACGGAAGAAAAGGTAATGTAATAGAGGCATTCGAAGATTTTCCGAAGGATTGGGATGCTTGGGAAATTTCTGATTACTACACACAGAAAAAGTGGTATATTGACGAAGTTGTATCGGTTAAGATTCTTGATGAAGGCGCAAGATCAGGTCTTGAAATTACAAAGAAATTCCTTGATTCTACATTCACGCAGAAGATTTATCTTTATAACGATATTGCGAAGATTGATTTTGAAAACGATGTTGACTGGCATCAGAAGCACTTGTTGGTAAAGGCAAACTTCCCTGTTGATATAAATACATCAAAGGCGACATATGATATTCAGTTCGGTCATGTTGAAAGACCGACACACAAGAATACATCATGGGATGCGGCAAAATTTGAAGTATGCGCACACAAGTTCGCAGATGTATCGGAATACGGTTATGGTGTATCAATGCTCAATGACTGCAAATACGGTCACGATATCCATGACGGTGAAATGCGCCTCACACTTTTGAAATGCGCTACATATCCGAATGAAGTAGCAGACCAGGGCAGACACAAATTCACATATTCAATTTATCCCCATGCAGGAGATTTTAAGGATGCCGGAACAATCAGACTTGCATATGACCTTAATAATCCGATGAAGGCGTTTAAGGTTGAAGCAAATGACGGTAAGCTTCCTGATTCATGGTCAGCGCTTACGGTCAGCGAAGAAAATGTTATCGCAGAAACTGTCAAGAAGGCAGAAGATGACGAGGCATATATCATCAGAGCATACGAGGCTCATAACAAGCGCACAACTGCAACATTTGAGTTAGGCTTTGATATCGAAAAAGCTTTCCTTTGCGACTTGATGGAAAACGAGCTTGAAGAAATCGAGCTTGACGGAAATAAATTTACACTCAACATCAAACCGTTTGAAATAGTAACAATAAAAGTAAAGTAAGATAAAAACAATCACCCGAAAAGATTTTTCCTTTCGGGTGATTTTGTATCATATAAGAATTGATGAAAGTGTTTCAAATTCAGAATAAACTGTTTTTGTCTTTTTTTTGTAGGAGTTAACTCTGTGTGAGAGTGTGTATTTCTTGGCTTCCTCACAGTCGATAGCAGAAAACGTGATATCGTCAAGAAGAATTTCACATTTCACACCCTCGGCAAAATTGATGTGCGAGAAGACAAAGTCAATACCTGTGATATCATTCAAAACTTTGTTTGACATAGGAATTGCAAGAGTATCGCCGTAGGGGAAAAGAGTCGTGAGGTCAAGTGTAATTTCCGTCCAATCGCTGTCAGGCGGTATGATTACAAATGTTGAAAGTTCATTATTCACCGCAGGAGAATAGGAAATTTCCGAGCCTGTTATGAAATCAATTCTGTCAATTATAATCGCCTTGTCTGAATTGTTTTTTACTTTGAATTTCATCAGACAAAAATCTGAATAATCTCTGTCTGTGTCGGCAAATAATTTGCCGTCCTTGTTCATCATAAGAGGAGATACGGATATTTCTGAGCTGCCGTAATCCGTACCGCTGAAATTTAGTTGCAAAGAGCCTTTGCCAAAGGCTTTATCGTCTGTGTTGATACATATTGAGGCTGAAGATTTTTCAGGAGCGGAAAGCTTCCATGTATCAAAATAACCTGCATAGCCGCTTGTTATGGTGTGCCAGGATTTTTCAATTTCACAGGTTGTCCAATCCTTTGACTGTATATATTCGGTTGCTTCTGCATCACAGATTTTAAAACTTGCAACCGGGTAGAGGTCATTTGAATTTTTATCGGTAGAAAACAGGTTGCAGTTGGTTGTGACCTCGGAATAAGCATATGCAACACCTATCGGAGTATCGACATTTTCGGACCAGACTTTGACTACATCTTTATCTTCAACAACAGCTTTTGCTTCAACATAAACACCGCTTTCTCCGCAGACAGTGAAGCCGTAAAGAGTATCATCGCCTGACTTGATTTTCAAGCCGTTTCCGACATTATCAAATTTTATATGAATATATCTGCCTTTAATTTCTGTGGACTTGGCTGTTGCGGCAGTTGTGGGATTTTTGCTGTTATATACAAGTGCCTCAGCTGATTTTGCTAACCTGTTACCGACATCTTTTTTGATGGTAGGATGTATAGGGCCGGGTGATAGCTTTATACCTGTTTTATAATCAAGCGGAACATCGTAAATAGGAATGCTTGTAATATACTCGTTCTCAAGAGCAAGTTTTGCCTGAGCTTCATTAAAAGAAGGAACTTGAGTCAGACAGTTGTTTTTATAGTGGAATGATGCAAGATTTGAACAAATCAAAGGCATTGAGCCGTTTTCAAAACCGAAGAAATCCGAATATGATTTATGCAGAGTTTTCAGCATTTCAAAATAAACATCATTTCCGGTGTTTACATCAGTTTCACCCTGATACCATAAAGTTCCTCTTATGCTGAAATTTTTCAAAGGAGCAACCTTTTGATTATATGCGTAAGTCATAAGGTTTTTTGCTTTTGAGGAATTGGTTATTTTATCAGGAATTTTTTTCTCGCTTAAATATTCGCCCTTTTCTTCAAGATATTTTTTTACAATCTCGTTTTCATCAACAGATTTTTTTGAAAGCCAGGAAACAATTGAAGAGCCGCCTATTGCAACTGATAAAATGCCGACAGGTACATCGAGCTCTTCTCTTAGTTTTTCCGCAAAGAAATATCCGACAGCGGAAACGGAAGCAATCCATTTTTTACTGCCTGCCGCCCAGTAAGAGCCGGGCACATCTGAACGCGGTTTTCCTGATGCAAAGGGTGTGTTTTTTGGGAAGATAGGTTCAATAAGACCTCTGATATAATAATCGCCTGTTTTTTCTTTCAGGATTTTTTCACCTGCATCGGTACTTGAAAGGGGATATGCCATATTCGACTGACCCGCGCATAACCACACCTCACCGAAAACGATATGGTATAGAGTTGAAAATGTGATACCGTTACTTGTGCCGATGAGTTCATATTCGTCATAACCGCCGTCAATAGCATCAAGGGTAACCTTAAACGAACCGTTTCCCGAAACTTTCGTGGAAGCGGCTCGTTTTGTTTTGTTATTCTTGTCAACAAGCTTTACAGTGATTTCATCACCTTTTTTTCCTTTACCGGAAATTATGATAGGTTCATTCTGTTGAAAAAGCATGTATGAATCATAAATCTCCAAAAAACTTGCGACATAAGTTTTATCATCAACAGCGAAGGCGGTATTCCATACAAACGAACTTGTGAAAATGACAAGTGTAAGGAGTATGGAAATCGCCTTTCTGAATTTGATTTCCACTTTTAATCCCTCTTTATCAGTCTTTGAATCCTTCTTTGATCCATGTTTCGTTGAATTGATATTCAAACGCACTGCTGAGAAGGTGAATAACACCGTCTGCAGACTGTACAGCAGTAAGATATCCGCTGTGTTCAGCAAAGGAAGCTGAATATAAGAATTTACCTGTGTTGCCTTTACCGTTGAGAATTTTGAATCCGTGATGCTGATCACTTATCAATCTCTTGTAGGGGAAGGTTTTTCCGTTGTCATAAGACAAAGCGGCATACAAGCCGTAGCATCTTGTCATTCTGCCGTTGGCGTTATACATCTTCATTCCCTTTTTGCCTGTGAATGCGGCAAGGAATAAAGCACCGCTTTCAAGCTTCTTCATAGCAAGGCGTTTGCAGTCGCCGATAGTCGGAACGTCTGCAGGTTGATATGTCCAGGTTTTACCTTCATCATATGAAATACTCTGAGGCATTTTGCCGTCAATATCTTCATTTCTTGCCAAAGCCATATAATATGTTTTGCCGTTTTCATCAACAAGGTCAACAGCACTTGCGTGAATACCGCGGATTTTTGCGGGGCCGTCTTTATAGTCAGCCGCACCGTTGTCAACCCAAGTCTGTCCCTTGTCCTTGCTTATCCATAATGCGCTGCCGCCTGTACTTTCAGATGACGCATCACAAGTGAAAACATAATCACCGTTTGATGCTTTGAAAGCAGAAGCAATAACCTGATGTCTCAATTGATATTCAGGTTCAATAATTTTCGGTTTTGACCATGTAACGCCGTTGTCTTCTGATGTACGGACTATCATAATAAGTGCGCCGTAACAAGCCGCATAAGATTGTCCTAAAATATGATAGAGTGTATTTTCTCCGTCATAGAAAAGCGCACAGCCTGTGTTGTTTCTGTCGGGAGTGTCAAAGAAAAGAGAAGCTTTTTCCCATTCGTCACTACCGTATCTTTTACGGCTTACGGCATAATTGAGTTTTCTGCTGTTTTCCCATTCGCCTGTAAACCATGCCGCAAGTAAATCTCCGTTAGGACATTCGCAAACTGCGGGCTGGTGATTATGCCAATAAAACGGGCCGTTTTTGCTCGGGTTTGTAAATACGAAATCTTTAGGACCTTTGAAGAATGACTTGCTGTCATCAATATGCTTGATTTCGGGACGCTCCTGTGAAACATTGAGCTGATAGGGTTGAGGAGCTTCAACAGGGAGAGTTGAAAAATCGTCCGTCTTGTATCCCAAAGCAACGCGGAAACCAATCATAAAGCTTCTGTCTTCAGGCAAAGCTGCACTTCTTGCAGCGGAACGGAGATATTCGGGAGAGGTGGAGTGGCTGCCGCCTCTTGTTACCTTGAAGATACCGTCTTCACGTCCGATAGGATCTGTTTGTTCTCCTTCTTCGTAAAGACCAAACCAGTCAAGTGTCCATTCCTCAACATTTCCGTGCATATCATAAAGACCGAACTTGTTCGGGGGATATTTCGCAACTGTCAGGGGTTCAGAAAGATTCTTCTGCTTTCTTGAAGGATCGGGATAGAATGCATTTTCATGATTCTGGTTGTTGTACTGACTTTTCGGGAATTCCTTACCCATGCTGTATTCTGTGGTGCTTCCCGCTCTGCAGGAATATTCCCACTCAGCTTCGGTGGGAAGTCTGAATAAATAGCCTTCGGATTTTAATTCTTCATCAAGATAGTTTTCGTTGAGCCAATCACAGAAAGCAACAGCTTCATTGAAGCTTACGAAAACAGCCGCTTCATTATCCTCAGAGGAATATCCCTTAAAGCCTTCTGTTCCAAGCATGGAGTTGAACATATTGTTGTAGCCGAGCTTTCCGCGAACATTTTTATGTTCTGCACAGAATTCTTCAAAAATATCATTTGTTATCTGAGTCTGAGCCAAGAAGAAAGGCTTTGTGATATTTACCTTATGTACAGGTGCTTCGTCATAGTCGGCACATTTTGCAGTGCTTCCCATGAGGAAGCTTCCGCCGACAATTTTCTTAAAGCTTATTTTTAAGTTTTTTTCTCCAACAGTAATTTCTAAATTCTTAGGAAGCTTGTCCGACATAATTTACCCCACTTATATCTGAATTATTTTACGCCTCTTAATTTTGCAAGATCGCGGTAATTGATGAGCTTGATGCCGCAGCTGTCAAT
>JAFRZS010000245.1 GCA_017442445.1 Clostridia bacterium | reverse complement strand
ATTTTAATTGACGGCGAGGGTAGGGTAATAGATGCACTCAAACGAGTTGACGAGTCCAAATCCTCAGTCAGACAGATTTTGCCGTCGCTTGAATATAATTTACCGCCTTCACAGAATAAACTGAATATACTTGACACATCTGCGGAGGAGATATCAAAAACTATTACTACAATGCCTGAAAAAAGGTTGTCTTCTGCAATTCTTTCAACACTTGAGGGTGTATCTCCGATAGTATGCAGAGAACTTGCATACAGAGCTTCATATAACGATGAAGCAGTAGCACAGCTTGATGCAAAAAAAGATATTTTACCTCAGATTGAGCATCTTAAAACTTTACTTGAAAGCGGAAAAGTTATCCCGACTGTAGTTAAGGATACAAGCGGAAAGCCAATTGACCTGACTTTTATAAATGTCTGTCAGTACGGCGACCTCGCAACAATTCAGAATTATGACAGCTTCAACGAGCTTTTAGATGATTTTTATTATGAAAGAGACCGACTTGAGAGAACTCATCAGAAGGCTCAGGATTTAGTACAGAAGGTCAATACACTTATACAAAGAACAGTTAAAAAGCTCAATGTTCAAAGACTTGAATTACTTGAATGTGACAACAAAGAGCAGTTGAGAATCAATGCAGAGCTTATTTCTGCAAATGTCTATAATCTTGAAAAAGGCGCATCAAGCTATGAGCTTTTTAACTATTACACCAATGAAACAATAACGGTGAAAGTAAATCCTGCTCTGACTCCTATGGAAAATTCGCAGAGATATTACAAGGAATATAAAAAGGCTAAGACAGCCGAGGAAATGCTCAAAAAGCTTATAGAAAACGGTGAAGCGGAGCTTAAATATCTTGAAACTGTATCGGATGCACTTGACAGGTCAAACACTGCTGCGGAAATAGATGAAATAAGAGATGAGCTTTATCAGGGCGGATATATAAAAAGCAAAGGAAAAGCCAAGAAAATCAAAGCTTTGCCGCCGATTGAATATGAAACATCTGACGGATTCAGAGTTTTGGTCGGCAGAAATAATATTCAGAATGAAAAGCTCTCTTTGAAAACCGCGAATAAAAATGATATGTGGTTGCATGTGCAGTCGTTTCCGGGCTCACATGTAATAATTGTCGCAGATAATAAGGAAATTTCTGACCTTGCAATAGAAGAAGCGGCTTCGGTTGCGGCATATCACAGCAAGGCTAGAGGTTCAAAGATAGTAACGGTTGATTACACCTATGTTAAAAACCTGAAAAAACCGATAGGTGCAAAATTCGGTAAGGTTATATATCATGTTTATTACAGTATAAATGTAAGTTCAGAGTTGACTTTAGAAGAAAAAACAGGGGGAAACAGATAATGGCAAAGAAGAAAAAGAACACAAAAAGAAATAACCCTCAGAGAAAAAAAGAAAAGAAAAAGTTCAGTTTTAAATTTAACAAGAAGGTAAAAAGCAAGGCGGAACAAAAGAGAAATAAGAAACGAACAGTTATTATTTCAATAGTTCTTGCAGTAGTAATTTTTATTTCGTCCATACCATTTATTGCTAATGCTGTTACACGCGCGATACACAGAAATCAACTTGCGCTTTTTACTCCTGCTGTTGTTGAGTCACAGATTACACCCGGCAAAGAGGTTGACGGCAATTGGGCGTTTGTTGCGGCGAGAGATTTTAAGATTATGCAGTTGTCGGATCTTGAGATTGCCGCAGGATTTCTTTCTACTATGGAAGACAGTTCCGCTTTCAATGCGATAGAAACAATGATTTCAATGGAAACTCCTGATTTTCTGGTAGTAACAGGTGACTTAGTACATACTGCTATTTCAAAGTCGGGAACAACAAACACTATGGCGGCTTTGAAAATTGTTGCAAATATGATTGACAGCTTAGAGGTATATTGGACAGTAACCCTCGGTGAAGATGATGAAATGGGTACTGCATCAAGAAAAGAGGTTGCAGAATATCTCGCATCTGAGGAGCTTGAGTATTGTTTATTTGAACTCGGTGATGAGTCTGTTGACGGATACGGCAACAATATAATCAAAATCAAAAATGTTGAAGGTAAGATTATTCAGGCTATTTACAGCTTTGATACACACGGAAAGTCAGATGAAGCAATCAAGCCTTCGCAGATTGAGTGGTATAAATCAAGCCTTGAAAAGCTCAATGAAGAAAACAAAGAGCATCTCAAAGACGGCGAAACAACAAAGACTCTTGCATTTATGCACAAACCGCTTGAAGAATACAAATTAGGATATGAAGCTACAAAGACGCAGGGTGCAGATAACATCAAGTTGTTCTACGGACATGTTAAAGAAGATGTCGGAGTTTCTGAAAAATCAGATAATTTGTTTGAAACAATGCTTGAACTTAAAAGCACACAGGGAATTTTCTGTGGCCACGATCACCTTAATACAATGTCAATGGAGTATGAGGGAATAAGACTTACATATTGCGGAAGCATTGACTATCTTGACTATGACGGAATAGACACGTTAGGAAAGCAAAGAAACTGCACAATAATTGATGTTGACCTTGAAAACAGTACTTTTGACTGCAGATCAGAAAATTTCTATCAGGACAGATACATAAGCTACTTTGCAAAAGGCGAAGTAACGGATATCAAATAAAATAATCAGACCTCACACTTTTTAAAATTAGTGTGAGGTTTTTTGATTTTTTTCGTTTAATAATATAGAAAGGTAAAACTTTCAGAAAGGAGGATATCAATGGATAATGGTGCAAGTAGCTACCGCCGTTATCTTGACGGAGATGAAAACGGTTTTATTGACTTAGTAAAAGAATACAAAGACGGACTGATGTTGTATTTAAACAGCATAGTCTGTAATATTCACGTTGCAGAGGATTTAACAGAGGATACATTTGTAAAGCTTGGTGTTAAGAAACCTAAATATAAAGAAGAAAAAGGTTCTTTTAAAAGTTGGCTTTATACGATAGGGCGGAATATTGCTGTCGATTATTTAAGGAAGAATGCTAAACGGCTTGAAATACCTATTGATACTTGCAACCATTTAGCTTCAGAAGATGAAGATGTTGAAGTTTTACTCATCAAAGAAGAAAGAAAAATTCTTGTTCACAGGGCACTTAAAAAGCTGAAACCTGAATACAGACAAGTTTTATATCTTATATATTTTGAAGATTTCAGCAATAAAGATGTTGCGCAAATGATGAAGAAATCGGTACATAATATTGAAACTCTTTCGTATCGTGCAAGAAAAGCACTTAAATCTGAACTTGAAAAGGAGGATTTCAATTATGAAGAATTATAAAGAAATGGCAGATTCAGCATTAAATCGAATCCATGAGTATGAAATAAAAAGGGAAAAAAGAAAAAAAGTCATAACACAGGTATCAACAGTAGTCGGATGTGTTTGTATAGCGTTAATTTTAACAGTTTTTTTATCACAATCAGATATGTTTAACGATATTACGCTGACAGCAGTGCAGAGTTCTGATATCGGAGAAACAAAGGAAAACACAAGCACTTCAACAACAGTTCCTACAACAGAAAACGCATTATATACCCAAACAACACCAACTGAAAAACAAATATCAAAGAAAAATAACAGTGTAACAGAAAGAACAACAAAGTTGATTACGAAAACTACAAAATGGGCTGTTCCTCAAATACCTGTTACAACACTTAATCTGGAGGATTGGCTGAGTAACGATCATGTAGTTTGGAGTGATAGTGGTTTAAAAGGTTCAATTGACTTTGCAACACCCATAGAAAAGGGCAGTATTGCTATGACAAAGGAGCTGAGAGATACACTTGATGCGTATGGCGACCACCGTTTTTACGCAGTTATGGTCAGCTTTGAATCTGCGCTTCCTGAAGATTATCTTGAAAATATTATCTGTGACGGAAAAAGCATTACAGAGCTTGAAAAGAAAGCTGATAGTTTGCTGAAAAGCGGAAAAAATGAAGATGCTCATAAAATTTATGTGGAAATAAAAGAGGCAAAAAGAGAATATCTGCTGAATTATATTGAAAATTTCAGAGATACATTCTTAAAAAATGGCATGAGAATATTCACGGAAAGTAATGGAACAACAATAGATAATATGGTTTTTTATTGCTTTGCTTCCAAAATCTCTATAGAAAATTTCAAGTGCAAAGAAGACGAAGCGTTCTATTTCACTCTTGCGTCAAGTTTTAAGTGAGAATTAAAAATGTTAAACAAAAAATCAACCCGTACATCGTGTGATGTACGGGTTATGATTTTTTATTCAGACATCGTCAGATACGACTGCATCTCTTCTGAAAAGCAAGGAAATACACCAAACACCTGCGAGGGCGACCAATGT